>JAZAOF010000069.1:0-7277 GCA_036228265.1 Myxococcota bacterium
TCTCGTTTTCCACGCATTCGACGAGCTCCACCACCTGCTCCTCGCGGCGGGCATCGACCTCGAAAGGACGGGCCTGGCCTCCCGCGGCCTCGATCTCGTCGCAGAGTTCCGCCAGTTCGTCTCCGTGGCGACGCCGAACGGCCGCCACCCGGTATCCCTCCCGGGCAAATCGGCGGGCCAACGCACCCCCCAGCCCCGGGCCTGCCCCCACGATGAGCGCAGTCGACTCGCCACTCATGGCTGCCAACCCGAGCGAAGAAGAACCGGGCCGTGATTCGTTCGCACGAGGATTCTCCCTGGCTGTGTTCTCGAAGGAAGCAGAGCATACCCCAGCAAAAAGCCGGACTCCGGGGCTCGTCTTGCCGACTGCGCCGGGTCGCGATACCCCTATCGCTACGATGGCATCCCTACTCACCTCGGCGTTTGGTCTTTTCCTGCGGGCCCCGGGCTGGCTTCTCGTACGACTCTCGGGACGCCCCCGGGACCGGCGGGGCCACCGGGAACTCTTGCCCGCCTTTCAGTTCATGTGCTCGGTGTTGGCCCGGGTGCTGCCTCCGATCGAAACCCTGTCGGCGCCCGAAATGCGCAAGCAGCAAGACGACTCGCCCCTCGATTTCGACCCCCTGCCCCGCGACGCGGGCCCGACCCAGGACCACGCTGTTTCGGTCGACGGCGGCGAGATCCTCGTTCGCGAGTACACGCCCAGCGGAGCTTCGGGAGTTCTTCCCACCCTCGTCTATTTTCATGGCGGCGGCTGGGTGCTCGGAAACGTGGAAGGACACAACACGCTCTGCGCACGCCTCGCCGCCGGTTCCGGCTGCCGCGTCTTCTCGGTCGACTACCGGCTGGCCCCGGAATACCCATTCCCCGTTCCCCTGCAGGATTGCGAGGCCGCGTTCGACTGGGTGCGCTCGAATGCCGAGCGATTGAACGTCGACCCTTCGCGCATCGCCGCGGGAGGCGACAGCGCCGGTGGCAACTTGACCGCCGCCCTTTGTATCTCCCGAGTGGGGTCGGGAAAGCCCCTGCCCTGCCTGCAACTCCTGGTCTACCCCTGCACGGATTTCGCCTTCGCCACGAAATCCTTCGACGAATGCGGTGACGGCTTCTTTCTCACCCGCGGCATGATGGAATGGTTTCGCGGGCACTATCTGCCCGACCCCGACGATTGGACAAACCCGCTGGCTTCACCGATGCAGGCCGAAGACCTTTCCGGGCACCCTCCCGCGATCCTCGTCACCGCGGGCTTCGACCCGCTCTGCGACGAAGGCGAGGCGTACGGAGACCGCCTCGAGTCGGCCGGCCTCGCGGTCGCCCGGCGCACATACGATCCATTGATCCACGGGTTCGCGAACATGGGACTGATCCCCGAGGCGCGAGCGGCCACCGAGGAAATCGCGAATCTCCTCTCCGAGAAACTTCGTTAGCCACACGACCCGCCCGTTGCTCGGCGCGGCGTCCGCGAGGAGTCTTCGATGCCCCGAGATCCCGTTCGCTCCCTGGTGCTCCCGGCTCTCGTCGCCACAACCCTCCTGCTGACCCTGGGTTCCTGCAGCGAAACGGAGCCGACAACGCAACCGGCGGATTCGGCCGCCGCTCCCGAATCCCCTCGCCCGGGTACTTCCGCGACCTACGCATCCGAAATCCAGCCGATCTTCGACAACCGCTGCATCGCCTGCCATGGCTGTCTCGGGTCCCCGTGCAACGTAAAGCTGTCTTCGTTCGAGGCCGTCGACCGCGGGGGATTCGGACAGAACCCCTACTCGACCCACCTGGAAGCCTACGCGCGAACCGGAATGGACGTGGTTTCTACCACGGAGGATTGGCGCAAGCGAGGTTTCTACCCGGTCGTCTCCCGGGGTGGAAGTGCCAAGGAGAACCTTTCCGAGTCGTTGCTCTACCGCGTGATCGAGGCCGGCCGGGCCCACAACCAACCCGGCTTCTCCCGAAAAGCGCTGATGTCGACGTACAAGGAGCGCTACGAACACACCTGTCCAAGCACACCCTCGGCACTGGAATCGAATCTCGCCTCCAGCCCCGCGCAGGGCATGCCCTACGGTCTGCCCGGGCTAGATGCCTCCCGGGTGCAGACCCTCGAAAACTGGATTGCATCGGGCGCGCCCGGACCCACGGCCGATGAGCAACGCGACGCCAAGCACGTGCAGGACCCCCGTGCCGTTGCGCGCTGGGAAGCGTTCTTCAACGGAACGGACCCGCGGCAAAAACTCGTCTCCCGCTACATCTTCGACCATGTCTACCTGGCGACCCTAACTCTCGAGGAAAGCCCGGGCGACCTGTTTCAACTCGTCCGATCAAAGACCCCTGGGCATTCACCGGAACAGGCCGCCCAGGGAGCCGCCGCGCCTCCCGTCGAGGTGATCGACACCCCGCATCCCTACGACAACCCGGCGGAATACGCCGGCGTCGACGCCTTCTACTACCGCCTGAAGAAGATCACCTCGCGGCCAGTGCAGAAGAACCTGTTTCTGTGGCGCCTCGGACAAAAAGACATCGCCCACCTACAAGAGCTTTTCCTCTCGCCTTCCTGGGGCGAGGATCCCAATCTCGACGCCCCTTGGAACATCGCAAACCCGTTTCTCATCTACGAATCGATCCCGGTGAAATCCCGCTACCGCTTCCTGATCGAGAACTCGTCGGTCATCGTCGGCGGCATCACCCAGGGACCGGTATGCCTCGGGCAGGCCGCGACGTACGCGGTGAAGGACCACTTCTGGGTCTACTTCATCGATCCCGACCACGACATTTCGGTCCTCGAACCCCGCCTTGGACTCGAAAGCTGGGAAACCCTCATGGACCGCTCCCCCTTCGGTAACGCCCGGTACGAAGAGGCCTACGCCGAAACTCTTCAGCGCCGCTTCCCGAAGGGCTACACGATGGACGCCGTCTGGGACGGCGACGGGACGAACCCCAACGCCTGGCTCACGATTCTTCGACACGAGAGCAACACCTGGGTGCTCACCGGACGCCAGGGTGGAATCCCTCGAAGCCAGTGGCTCATCGGCTACAGCGGGTTCGAACGCATCTACTACGACACCGTGGCTCACTTCGAGTACTGGGGAAGCGATATCGGAAAACTCGAGACGCTGGGTTTTTTCAACTTCCTCCGGCAGGAATTCGAGGACAACTTCCTGCTGCTTCTCCCCGAAGACAGCCGGAAGGAGATCCGCCAACGCTGGACCCGGGGAATTGGCGAAATCGGACTCTGGCTCTCCGACTTTCCTGGCCGGGATCTCCCCTCGCCCATCGAAAACAACGATCCCAAGCATCCACTCCTCGGGATCGTTCAAAACCTCCAGAGCCACCTGGGCGAGACCATCAGCGGCCCCCCGGATCAACTGAACCCCTGGGTCAAACCCGATTTCGCTCTTGATAAAGGCATCTCGACCTACGACGAGTGGGAAACAGCCATCTCGACGCTCACGGTCACAACCCGGTACAAGTTTCCCCGCTTCCTACCGAGCATGATCCTCCTGAAACTCGACCACGGAGAGGAGACCCGGCTGTACACCCTGGTCGTCAACCGGGTCTACGAAACCCACTACACCCTGCTCTTCCAGGACGGGGAATCTCTGCCCGATCTCTACACCCTGAGCGTCTATCCCACGGTCGTGGGGGGCTTTCCCAACCTGTTCATGGAACTCGACATCGCCGACACCCCCGCCTTCATCGAGCAACTGCGCAACGTGCAGTCCCTTCCGGACTTCCTGGAGTTCCGAGACCGCTATGCCGTCCTGCGAAACCAGGAAAACCTTTGGTCCACCTACGACTGGTTCAACGACTGGAACTTCGAACACCGCAAGGAAGCCGCCGGCGTATTCGATCTTTCCTATTACGACCTTTTCGACTCGGTGTACTGAGCCTCCGCGAGAAGAAAAGAGGGCCGCCTTCCGAGGTCGGGGGCCTGCTCAGGCGGGCGGCGCGCCCATCTCGCCGGGCCAACGCGACCCACCGATCGTATCCGCGTAGGGCGTGAACTTCTCGGGATCGAGGGGGCCCGCGACGGTAATCCGCCGATCCAGGAAAGTCGGGCTCCAGAGGTGAGCCGAGACCTGCTCCCGCATGGGAAGCAACGTCGCTACTGGATCCCAGGAACTCTCCCTGAGGACGATCTCCCCCTCGAGTTTGACGAGTTGGGCCGTTCCGTAGCGGCTGTAGACATGAACTACATGGGGCGGGTAGTCGTAGCCGCCCGGAGTCAGGTCGCCGTCCCGCACGCACTTGATCCACCATTCGTTCTGGTCGACGTCGGGCAGGTTCTCCTGGGTGCCGACCACCTGGCCATGAAATTCGACGAACGTATGTCCCTGGTGGATCACCTTGGCGTCCACGTTGTTGAGCATCCGGTAGTAATGGATGTCCGCCAGGAACTTCGGTTGCCCCCATCGCTCCTGGCTGATGAAGACCGCCGCCTCCTGGTCAATCCCGACGGCCAACGTGTAATCGCCCTCGGTTCCCTGGTAGTCCGCGGCCACGTTGACGACAACGCCGTACTCCGGCTCGTTTTGAACCGGGTAGTTGTAGATCGTGATATTCACGAGGGGATCCTCCCCCGGCTCCAGGCCCGGCGGGAGAAGCGAGGCGATTCGATCCTTGTCCGTCCGGTAGTTGAGCTTCAACATGGGCCACCCGATGATCTCGCCCGGGTTCGTCTCCTGGGGCGACGGCTCGGCTGTAGCGACGGAACCCGCGTACGCATCCGCCAAGAGTCCATTGATCGTTTTCTCACTCATTTGGAAACCTTTCCTTTCAATAAACGGATCGAGATCGCAATGCCTTCCACGGCGAAAGGCGCGTTCCGGTCTCTTTGAACTGCGAAGGGGTCAACGCGCGAAATTTCATGGAAACCACGCTCTAGGGACTCAGCCGGTTGGGGGCGTTGACCCTCCACCCCTCAACTCCTCGGTCGGTCAGGTGGCAAGGCCTTACGGTCCCGTCCAATTGTTCCAACGCACGAGCAACGCTCGTTCTCTTCGACGAGTCGACAAGAAACATCATGAACCCTCCACCACCCGCACCCGAGACCTTACCGGCCAGAGCGCCAGCTCGCAGGGCGGTCTCGAAGACTTCGTCGAGAAAGGGGTTGGAGATGCTGTGAGCCGTCGCTTTCTTCGATTCCCACGAGCGTTGCATCGCGACGGCGAAGTCTTTGATGCGACCCTTCAGGAGGGCGGCTTTCATTTCGACCGCACTATCCCTCAAGGAGATCATCGCTTCGATCGAATCGGACTCGGAGTTCAGAATATTTCTCGCCTGCTCATCTATGATCTCCGCCGACTGCCTCGACACTCCCGTGTGAAAAAGAACAAGCGACGTCTCAAGCTCGCAGACTATCCAATTCTTGACTCGAAGCGGGTTGACGATTACAGAACCATTGGGAACGAATTCGATGAAGTTGATCCCCCCGAACGCCGCCGAGTACTGGTCCTGTTTCCCACCGCTCAAGCCGAGGTCTTTTCTCTCGATGTCGTAGGCGAGACTCGCGATTTCATATTCATCCAGGGGCAGGTTCAACCACTCAACAAAGGCCTTCACCATCGTCACGACCATGGCCGAAGACGAGCCTAGACCCGAGCCTGCTGGGACATCGGAGTAGGTCATGAGGCGGCAGGCGAGGGGTTCGCCCTTGTTGAAGTCGGAAACGATCCGGTTGTAGACCCCCTTGTGGAGGTCGAGCGAACCGCTGGGTTCGAGGCGCGGAACCAGTTCGAAGCGGTCGCTTTTTTCGAGGTCGGTCGCCTCGATCTCCACGGCGGGATACTCGAGAGGCTCGACCGTGGTGTGGGCATAGAGATCGATCGCCGCGCTGAGGGTCTTCCCGCCGAATTTTTCGTAGAACTCCGGTAGATCCGTTCCACCTCCTCCGAGACCAAGTCGGAGAGGAGCTCGCGCGCGAATAATGACCACCGGCTTTCTTTCTCGCTAGATATCCGAATCGTTGCCAAAAGGCGGCTTCGAATGATTCGCGGATTTCAAGGAATCCAGGTCGTCCTGGTACTGGTTGTAGTACGGCACCAACCGCTTCTCGATAGAACTCGCACCGGGAAGCCGTCCCCGCGCTTCGACTTCCTCCGGAAGTCGCTTGCGAACGACGCACTCGATCGCTGATTCGGATATCGGGGTCAGCGTCTGATCATACCGCGGAAGATCGAAACGGTAGGTCTCCGTCAGTCGATCGATTCGTTCCACCGAGGAATCTGGACCCAACTCGCATACGAGTTCGGCCAGGTTGATCGACCGGTCGCTCCAGGATGCGGACTTGAAAATCGTGAAGGTCCACTTGTGATCTGAATTGAATGTGCTGGGGAACTCTCCCTGCTCGTATAGGTCTTCGTCGGGAACCGTGAAGACCAGGTGACCGCCCGGCTTGAGCACCCGCATCCAGTTGGAAATCCCCTCCCGTGGGTCAACGAGATGCTCGAGGCAGTGACTGCTGTGGACGAAGTCATACGTTTCGTCAGAAACCCCCTCCAGGTACTGAGCGTCCCCGTCGGCGCGATCGAAGGTGCGAATGCTCAAGGCAAGTGGAAAAAGCTCGAGATAGAGGGCGAGCGGATCCGGGTACCCACCGATATCGATCCCTCGGCCGACGAAGTACTTCCGAACGAAATTCGAGTCGTGAAGTCTCCGGGGAATCGATTTGCTGCATTCTTTCAAGGCGACGGGGCTCCCGATCCAACGGCAGGGGCGGGGCCGACGGACGGACCGGGAACAGCCCTCGTCGCCAACCCCAGGGCGGCGATGGTAACAGGGAGAAACGGACGCCAGCATTAGCGGAGAGGCGAAAACCCGTCACGCCGGAGTAGAGAGAACCATCCCTTTTCCCCGCGGGGCACTGAAACCCGGTGAGGCGGATCTGTTACCGTTTGGAGGTCCTGGTTCTGGCCCTTGCGGGCGGGCGGGACAACCCGCACCCAACATGATCGATCCGAGTTCCAATTGCGGAGAAGCACCCGTGGACACCACTGGGAACACCGGGGCGGGAAAAACACCGCCGATCTTCGTCGTGGGAAGGTTCCGAAGCGGAACCACCGCGCTCTGGAGCGCCCTGCGTACCCTCCCGGAACTGCATTGCTTTTTTGAGCCGTTGCACGACAACCTCCTGGAATACATCGAGGCCGCCGCGCCCCCGGACCCGACCCACCGGGGCGTGGATGAATACTTCGCCGAGTACGAGGCGTGCCGGACTCGCCTAGCGGCCCTGCACCGCCCCGAGTTCGGCGTCTCGCGCTTGTGCTTGGCCGAGGACGAGGCGCACG
>JAZAOF010000070.1:0-16302 GCA_036228265.1 Myxococcota bacterium
GAGATGGTGATGCCTGGGGACAACGTGGAAATGACGGTGGAGTTGATTACGCCCATCGCCATGGACAAGGAGTTGCGCTTCGCGATCCGCGAAGGCGGCCGAACCGTGGGCGCTGGCGTCGTCTCCGAGATCATCGAGTAATCGCCTAGGCGCGTAGCACAATTGGTAGTGCACCGGTCTCCAAAACCGGGGGTTGGGGGTTCAAGTCCCTCCGCGCCTGCCAAGTAAACGAATCGAGTGGAGAAGAAGTGGCTTCAAATCCGACGCAGTGGTATCGCGAGACGCGCCAATACCTCACCGAGGTCGAGGCCGAGGCTCGGAAAATCACCTGGCCTGCGCAGCAGGAGGCGGTCGCCGGCACGATCGGCGTCGTCGTGATCGTGGCCATCGTCGGAGTCCTCCTGGGACTGGCGGACTTTGGCCTGAGTCGCCTGATGCACTGGATTCTGCAGTAACGAGGGAGATAGGGCTCGGAGGGGCCTCGAAAGACCGATGCCGAAGAAGTGGTACATCGTACATACGTACTCCGGGCAGGAGGCGAAGGCGAAGCAGGCGCTCGAGGAGCGTGCGGCGGCGCTGGGGGAGGGAGCTGCGTTCGCGGAGATCCTGATTCCCGAAGAGAGTTTCGTCGAGACCGTGAAGGGGCAAAAGAAGACCTCGAAGCGAAAGTTCTTCCCGGGCTACATCCTCGTGCACATGGAACTCAACGATACGACGTGGCACGTGGTCAAGGGCACGCCGAAGATCACGGGCTTTGTTGGGGGCGGAACCGAGCCGCCCTCGATTTCCGAGGACGAAGTGGCTCGGATGACGCAGCAGATGAAAGAGGGGGCCGAAAAGCCGAAGCCGCTCATTACCTTCGATGAAGGGGAGAGCGTGCGGGTGATCACCGGGCCTTTCGCGAACTTCTCCGGGTTTATCGACGAGGTGATGGTCGACAAGGAGAAGCTCCGGGTGATGGTCCAGGTCTTCGGTCGCGCGACGCCCGTCGTTCTCGACTACGGAAGCGTCGAAAAGGCATGAGAACCCGCATCCCGCCGAGAACGGCGGATGCGATGCGGAGAGGATGACGGAATGGCGAAAAAGGTGATGGCCGTTGTGAAGTTGCAGTGTCCGGCCGGGCAGGCGAACCCGTCGCCGCCCGTGGGTCCGGCGCTCGGTCAGCATGGCGCGAACATCATGGATTTCTGCAAGGCGTTCAACGCGCGGACGCAGGATCAGCAGGGCACGATCATTCCGGCGATCATTACGATCTACGCGGACCGCAGCTTTACGTTTGAGCTCAAGTCGCCCCCGGCGGCGGTCCTTCTCAAGAAGGCCGCTCGAATCGAAAAGGGCTCGGGCGAACCGCACCGGGACAAGGTGGGAACCGTTACGCGCGACCAACTCAAGGAGATCGCAGAAACGAAGATGGTGGATCTGAATGCTCGCGACATCGACGCGGCAATCCAGGTGATTGCGGGAACGGCGCGGTCCATGGGTCTTGAGGTGGAGGGCTAGAGATGCCGAAAACCAGCAAACGGTACGCGAAGGCCCAGTCGTCCGTTGAAGCCGAACGCCTCTACGGCGTCCCCGAAGCGATGGAGCTGCTGAAGTCGTTTCCCGCGCCGAAATTCGACGAGAGCGTGGATCTCGCGGTGAATCTCGGGGTGGACCCGAAGCATGCCGACCAGATGGTGCGGGGGGCCATTGTCTTGCCCCACGGAACCGGGCGCTCGGTACGGATCATCGTGTTTGCCAAGGGTGACAAGGAGAACGAGGCCCGGGAGGCCGGTGCGGACGAGGTCGGCGGGGAAGATCTTGCGAAGAAGATTCTCGACGGGTGGCTGGAATTTGACCGCGTGATCGCGACACCGGACATGATGGGTGTCGTCGGCAAGCTCGGAAAGGTTCTCGGGCCGCGGGGGTTGATGCCCAACCCGAAGCTTGGGACGGTCACCCCGGATGTCGTGCGCGCGGTGGAGGAGCAGAAGTCCGGGAAGGTCGAGTACCGGGTGGACAAGAATGGAATCGTGCACTGCGCCGTAGGCAGGAGGTCGTTTGAGGTCGATCAGCTCGTCGGAAATACCGCCGCACTGATGGATGCCATCCTCAAGGCCAAGCCGGCTTCGAGCAAGGGCACGTATGTCAAGAAGATCGCGGTCTCCACGACAATGGGGCCGGGAATCAAGGTGGACCCGGCTGCGGCATCTGCTGCGGCATCTGCCTTGGAGTCCAACTAAAAGCAAGGAAGGGGGAGCGGCGTGCTGAGCCGAGCCCAGAAAGAACAACAGGTCGGCGAGCTGCGAGAGCGGTTCGGGAAGGCGACGAGCATTTTCCTGGCGGACTACCGGGGGCTTTCGGTGAAGGCCTCCGAGGAGCTCCGTGGAGCGCTCTATTCCGACCCCGAGAACCCGTGCGAGTACCAAGTGGTGAAGAACTCGCTATTGAAGCTCGCTACGACGGATACCGACCTGGCACCGCTCGAAAAGCACCTGGTGGGACCCACCGCGGTGGCCCTCTCTTACGGAGACCCCGTTTCCCTGGCCAAGGCACTCGTGGAGTTTGGCAAGGAACACGAGGTCTTCGAAATCAAGGCGGGGTATCTCGACGGGCAGGCCCTGGAGCCCGCCGACGTCGCGAAACTCGCAACCCTGCCCAACCTGCAGGAACTGCGCGGAAAGCTGGTGGGCCTGCTCCAGGCACCGGCGACGAAACTCGTCCGGCTGCTCAACGAACCGGGGGGGCAACTGGCACGCCTCGTCGGGGCACGCCGGTCTTCGCTGGAAGAATCCGGCGGCGAATAACACTGAAGTCGGGGAGCCAAGGCGACCCCGTGCCGATCGAGAACCCATACTAAGGACTGGAAGACGGACATGGCCGATCTCAATACGATTGCAGAAGAACTCTCGAGCCTCACGGTGATGGAGGCCGCCGAGTTGGCGACTCTCCTCGAGGAGAAGTGGGGCGTTTCCGCGGCGGCACCGGTGGCCGTGGCTGCGGGTGGCGGAGCTGCGGGGGCCGAAGCTCCCGCCGAGGAGAAGACCGAATTCGACGTAATCCTCGTCAGCTTCGGAGACAAGAAGATCCAGGTGATCAAGGAGATCCGTGGCATCACGGGTCTGGGTCTCAAGGAAGCCAAGGAACTCGTGGAGGGGGCGCCCAAGCCAATCAAGGAAGGCATCGCCCAGGACGAGGCGAACGAGATCAAGGAAAAGATCGAGGGCGCCGGCGGACAGGTGGACGTCAAGTAGCCGCACCGCCTTTGCGGGAGGCCTCGCGCCAGGAGGCTCTCGTGATCCAGCCGTTCTCGCCAAGCGGGTATGTGATTCGCATCGCAGAATTCCGTGTTTTTTCTCTTGGGAGGAAATTGATCGCCAGTGACTGAAGCAACCGTTTCCCAATTTGCGCCGCGCGTTCGAAAGTCGTTCTCGACGACTTCGCGCATCATCCAGATTCCGAATCTTCTCGAGGTGCAGAAGCGTTCTTTTGAACGTTTCCTGCAGGCGTCGCTTGAACCCGAGAAGCGCGAGGATGTCGGACTCCAGGCCGTGTTCAACGGGGTCTTCCCGATCAAGGACTTCAACGACACCGCCTCGTTGGAGTTCGTCGGATACACGCTGGAGCATCCGAAGTACGACGTCCAGGAGTGTCTCCAGAGGGGCATGACCTACGCCGCCCCCTTCAAGGTGACGATTCGCCTCGTAGCCTGGGATGAAGCCGAGGGAAATCAGTCGATTCGCGATGTGAAGGAGCAGGAGGTCTACTTCGGCGAAATCCCGATCATGACCGAGAATGGCACCTTCATCATCAACGGCACAGAACGGGTCATCGTCTCCCAACTCCACCGTTCGCCGGGCATCTTCTACGACACCAGTCTCTCCACCACGGTGAGCGCGGCCGGCAAGAAGATCTACTCCTGTCGCATCATTCCCTATCGCGGTTCGTGGCTCGACATGGAGTTCGACCACAAGGATCTGCTCTACGCCCGGATCGACCGGCGGCGCAAGATTTTCGTGACCGTCCTGTTGAAGGCCCTTGGGTACCACCCCGACGAGTTGCTCCAACGATTCTACGAATCGGAGACGATTCGCCTCGACGGCCGCAAGATCATGAAAAAGACCCCTCGGAAGCTGCTGGAAGGGCAGCGATGTACCCGAGAAGTCCGGGACGGCGACGGAAACATCCTGGTGCGCAAGGATCGAAAATTCACGAAATCCGCGGTGCGGAAACTCGGCGAAGCCGGTATCGAGTGGATCCAGGTCGGCGTTGACGACCTGATTCGCACCGACGCCGTAAAGCGCGTGGCTCCCGTAGACATCGTGGACGAGTCGACCGGCGAAGTGATTCTCGAGTCCAACGAGGAACTCACGGAAGAGCACCTGGAAGAGATCCGGTCGCGTGGAATCGAGGAGTTCGAACTTCTCTTCCTCGATCCGCTGACCACCGGGACAGCGCTGCGAGACACGCTGCTCCAGGACAAGACGCTCACGAAGGACGAGGCGGTCATGGAGATCTACCGGCGCCTTCGCCCCGGGGATCCGCCTACGCTCGACACGGCGACCAATCTCTTTCAGAACCTCTTCTTCAACCCTGAGCGCTACGACCTGTCCCGCGTGGGCCGACTCAAGATCAACCACAAGCTCGGCTTTTCTCCGGATGAGCGCGCGGAAATGCAGCTGCCGGGCAAGTCAGAAGGAACCGCCGAGGTCCCCCTGGCCGAACTTCCGACTCTCCGCAAGGACGACATTCTCGAGGCTGTCCGATACCTCGTGGAATTGAAAAACGGTTCCGACCCCAGCAAGCGAGTCGACGACATCGACCACCTGGGAAACCGTCGGGTTCGCGTCGTGGGAGAACTTCTCGAGAATCAGTATCGAATTGGCCTCGTGCGAATGGAGCGAGCCATCAAGGAAAGAATGTCGCTCCAGGAGATCGAGACGCTCATGCCTCACGATCTCATCAACTCGAAGCCGGTCTCGGCGGTCATCAAGGAATTTTTTGGTTCGAGCCAGCTTTCGCAGTTCATGGACCAGACGAATCCGCTTTCCTCGGTCACGCACAAGCGTCGCCTTTCGGCGTTGGGGCCGGGCGGCCTCACGCGGGAGCGTGCCGGGTTTGAGGTGCGGGACGTTCATCCGACCCACTACGGTCGGATCTGTCCGATCGAAACGCCCGAAGGTCCGAATATTGGCCTGATCGCTTCCTTGTCGACGTTTGCCCGGGTCAACGATTTCGGTTTCATCGAAACCCCGTACCGGGTCGTCGATGACGGCCTGGTCACGGATGAAGTCCGTTTCCTGTCGGCGCTAGACGAAGAGCAGGTGGCCATCGCCCAGGCCAATGCGCCGGTCGATGAGCAGGGACGCTACGAAAACGAAACCGTTTCGGCGCGCAAGGAAGGTGAGTTCCAGATGGTCGGTCGCGACGACGTCCAGATGATGGACGTCTCGCCGAACCAGTTGGTTTCGGTTGCCGCCTCCCTGATTCCCTTCCTTGAAAATGATGACGCGAACCGCGCGCTCATGGGATCGAACATGATGCGCCAGGCCGTGCCGTTGATGCGGACCCAGGCCCCGCTGGTGGGAACGGGAATGGAATCCGTGGTCGCTCGGGATTCGGGGGTCACCGTCGTGGCCAAAAATGATGGGGTCGTCGAGTCCGTCGATGCTTCTCGCATCGTTGTCAATCCGGATTCGGAAGGCAGCGAACCCTCGAACGTCGACATCATCAGCCTGATCAAGTACAAGCGCTCGAATCAGAACACCTGCATCAATCAGCGCCCCATCGTTCGGCGGGGCGATCGCGTTCGGAAGGGGCAGGTCATCGCCGACGGCCCGGCGACGGACCGTGGCGAGATGGCACTGGGGGCGAACGTCCAGGTCGCCTTTATGCCGTGGGGCGGGTACAACTTCGAAGACTCGATTCTGATCTCCGAGCGGGTGGTGAAGGAGGATCTCTTCACCTCGCTCCATATCGAGGAATTCGAGTGCGTGGCTCGAGATACCAAGCTCGGCAAGGAAGACATCACGCGGGATATTCCGAACGTGGGAGACGAAGCCCTCGGAGATCTCGACGAGTCGGGCATTGTTCGCATTGGTGCCGAAGTGACCCAGGATGACATCCTGGTCGGAAAGATCACCCCGAAGGGAGAGACCCAGCTCTCGCCGGAAGAGCGGCTGCTCCGCGCCATCTTTGGGGAAAAGGCTGGAGACGTTCGCGATACCTCGCTGCGGGTACCCACCGGGGTGAGCGGGATCGTGATTGGTGCCCAGGTCTTTTCGCGACGCGGAGTCGACAAGGACGAGCGGGCGCGAGCCATCGAGGAAGTCGAAATTGAACGACTTCGCAAGGACCAGGAGGATGAGATCCGGATCATTCGCGAGAGCGCAATGACCAAGGTCGCATCGCTCGTGGTCGGGCAGACAGCGGCGACCTTCCCCCGAGAAGCGGTCGCGGCGGGGGCGGTCATCGAGCGGGCGCATCTCGATGCGCTGCCGGCCCGGAATTGGCCGGAGTTGCAGGTGCGCGACGCGGGAGTCCAGGAGCAGGTCGATCGGACGTTTGCCGGAGTCGAAGGCCAGGCCGCGATCATCCGGGCCGTTTTCGACGAGCGCATCGCTCGACTCAAGAAGGGCGACGAACTGCCTCCGGGCGTCTTCAAGATGGTGAAGGTCTATGTCGCGATCAAAAGAAAGCTCGGCGTGGGCGACAAGATGGCGGGTCGACACGGCAACAAGGGTGTCATCTCGCGGATTCTCCCCGAGGAGGACATGCCCTACCTGCCCGACGGGTCGCCGGTGGACATCGTCCTGAATCCCCTCGGTGTGCCGTCGCGAATGAACATCGGCCAGATCCTGGAGACCCATCTCGGTGGAGCCGCCAAGGGTCTTGGGGGGATGATCACCGAATTTCTCGAAATGAACGACGACGGTGAAGCCCTGCGGGCTGAACTGAAACGGGTCTACGACGAAGAGAGCATTTCGAACTTGCTCGATGAAGCCAGTGTCGAAACCCTCCGCTCCCTGGCGAAGAACGTGGGGGACGGCATTCATGTCGGTACGGCGGTCTTCGATGGCGCTTCGGAAGGCGATGTCAAGAATCAGCTCGAGCGGGCCGGCCTGAGAAGTAGTGGCCAGACGATTCTCTTCGATGGCCGAACGGGTGAACCCTTCGACAACGATGTCACCGTGGGCATCATCTACATGCTCAAGCTTCACCACCTGGCGGCGGACAAGATCCATGCTCGGAGCATTGGTCCCTACAGCCTCGTGACCCAGCAACCCCTCGGTGGCAAGGCCCAGTTTGGTGGCCAACGCCTGGGCGAGATGGAGGTCTGGGCCATGGAGGCCTACGGGGCGGCCTACGCCCTGCAAGAATTCCTGACCGTGAAATCCGACGACGTTCTCGGCCGAACGCGGATCTACGAGTCGATCGTCAAGGGAGAAAATGCCCTTGAGCCGGGGCTTCCGGAGAGCTTCAACGTCCTGGTGAAGGAGTTGCAGGCTTTGGGTCTAGACGTCGATCTCATCGAAGAAGCCGAGTAAGGGCGAAAAGGAAACACCATGCGAGATCTCTACAGCTTGTTCGAGAAGCCGAAGGACCCGGTGGCGTTCAACTCGCTTCGCGTTTCTCTCGCGTCTCCCGAGACGATCCGGGAATGGTCCTACGGCGAGGTGAAGAAGCCGGAAACGATCAATTACCGAACCTTCAAGCCCGAACGCGACGGACTCTTCTGCGCGAAAATCTTTGGTCCGGTCAAGGACTACGAGTGCAACTGCGGCAAGTACAAGCGCATGAAGCACCGGGGCGTGGTTTGTGAGAAGTGCGGCGTCGAGGTGATCCAGTCCAAGGTCCGCCGAGAGCGGATGGGCCACATCACGCTGGCCTGCTCCGTCGCGCACATCTGGTTCCTGAAGTCGCTGCCGTCACGAATTGGGAACATTCTCGAGATCACCCTCCGCGACCTCGAGAAGGTTCTCTATTTCGAGGCCCACGTGGTCATCGATCCCCGGGATACCGAACTGGCTCGCGGAGAGCTTCTCAACGACGAGCAGTTGGCGGAATGCAAGGAGCGCTGGGGGCCGACGGCGTTTGAGTACGGTATCGGCGCGGAAGCGGTTCGAGAAATGCTCAGCGGCCTCCAGGTGGCCGACGAGTGCAAGACGCTGCGTCGTGAGATGCGTGACGCAACCAGCGAGGCCAAGCGCAAGAAGATCGCCAAGCGACTGAAGGTGCTCGACGCGTTTCGGGAGTCGATCAACAAGCCGGAGTATATGATTCTCGAAGTCGTCCCTGTCATTCCGCCGGACCTTCGTCCACTGGTTCCCCTCGACGGCGGCCGTTTTGCGACCAGTGACCTCAATGACCTGTACCGAAGGGTCATCAATCGGAACAACCGCCTCAAGCGGTTGCAGGAACTCAACGCGCCGGAAGTGATCATTCGCAACGAGAAACGGATGCTTCAGGAGGCGGTGGATGCCCTCTTTGACAACGGTCGCCGAGGCCGAGTCATTACGGGGCCGAACAAGCGGCCCTTGAAGTCGCTCTCGGACATGCTGAAGGGAAAGTCTGGCCGTTTCCGCCAGAACCTCCTGGGCAAGCGGGTCGACTACTCGGGACGTTCGGTGATCGTGGTCGGGCCGGAGTTGCGTTTGCACCAGTGCGGCCTGCCGAACCGGATGGCCCTCGAACTCTTCAAGCCCTTCATCTATTCGAAATTGGAACAGCGCGGCTTTGTGACCACCATCAAGGCGGCGCGCAAGATGGTCGAAAATGAACGGCCGGAGGTCTGGGACATCCTCGCCGAGGTGATCCAGGAGCACCCCATTCTCCTGAATCGCGCCCCAACGCTGCATCGCCTCGGCATGCAGGCTTTTGAGCCGATGTTGATCGAGGGCAAGGCCATCCAGCTTCACCCGTTGGTATGCGCTGCGTTTAACGCCGATTTCGATGGCGACCAGATGGCGGTTCATGTGCCTCTCTCGGTCGAGGCCCAGATCGAAGCGCGCGTCCTCATGATGTCGACGAACAACATCCTGAGCCCGGCTACGGGCCGCCCGATTATCGGGCCCACCCAGGACATCGTGCTGGGGTGCTACTACATGACCCGGGTCCGTCCGGGGTCGCGCGGCGACGGGATGCGTTTTTCCGGACCCGAAGAAGTGCGGATGGCCTACGACTCCGGGTCGATCGATCTCCACGCTACGATCCAGGTTCGCATGAACGGTGAGATGGTCGAAACCACCACCGGTCGCATTCTGCTTCGCGAGGTCGTTCCCGGGGATATCCCCTTCGAGTTCATGAACGAAGTCATGGACAAGAAGACCCTCGGAGAATTGATCGATCAGGCCTACCGCCGCCTGGGCACCAAGGCCACGGTTCTTCTGGCCGACCGATTGCGGACTCTTGGGTATCAATATGCCACCAAGGCCGGAATTTCGATCTGCGTGGACGACATGCACGTTCCGCCGGACAAGCCGGTCTTCCTGGCCGACGCCACCGTCCAGGTCGATCAGGTCCAGGAGCAGTACCAGGAAGGTCTGATTACGGACGGCGAGCGCTACAACAAGGTGGTCGACATCTGGGCGCAAGCGACGGAAAAAATTACGGATCAGCTCCTGGAGGGGATTCGGACCGAGGAGTACGTCGACGAAGAGGGAGAGTCGCACCGCGTTCCGAGTTTCAACGCGATCTTCATGATGGCGGACTCTGGCGCGCGCGGTTCGGCGCAACAAATGCGACAGCTCGCGGGGATGCGCGGTCTGATGGCCAAGCCCTCGGGCGCCATCATCGAAACGCCGATTACCTCGAATTTCCGCGAGGGACTGTCGGTTCTCCAATACTTCATTTCGACCCACGGGGCTCGGAAGGGACTGGCGGATACCGCTCTAAAGACTGCGAACTCGGGCTACCTGACCCGCCGGCTGGTCGATGTGTCCCAGGACGTAATCGTGCGCGAGGTGGACTGCGGAACCGACGATGGCTTGGAGATGGGTCCGTTGGTGGAGGCGGGCGAGATCGTCGAACCCCTGGGCGAGCGCATCTTGGGCCGGGTAGCGCTCCTGGATGTTCTCGATCCGATCACGGAAGACGTCCTTCTGCATGGGGGCGAAGAGGTCGACGAGGAGCGGGTTCGTGTCATCGAGGACGCCGGCATCGAAAAGGTGATGATCCGCTCGGTGTTGACGTGCGAAACCCCCTACGGGGTGTGCGTGAAGTGCTACGGCCGCGACCTTTCGCGTGGCACGATGGTCAACCTCGGCGAAGCGGTGGGCGTCATCGCGGCGCAGTCGATCGGGGAGCCCGGCACCCAGCTCACGATGCGCACGTTCCATATTGGCGGTGCGGCCACCCGGCGCGCCGAACAGTCGCACGCCGAGGCAGCCAATGCGGGAACGGTCCGCTACCACAACATTCGGACCATGACCGATAGCGCCGGCCAGGAAATCGTGATGACTCGCCACGGCGAGCTCGGAGTGATGGATGCCAGCGGTCGAGAGAGGGAGCGTCACCCGGTCGTCTACGGCGCCCAATTGAAGGCGAGCGAAGGCACCGAAGTGGCGGTGGGCGCGGTTCTCGTGGAATGGGATCCCTTTGCCAGCCCCATTCTCGCGGACGGATCGGGCGTGGTGGCCTACGGGGACATCATGGAAGGCGTCAACATGCAGGAGCAGGTGGACGACTTCACCGGGGTTTCTTCGAAGGTCATCGTCGAGTCGAAAGATCCCGACCTGCGGCCGCGCATTTCGATCAAAGAGGAAGGCAGCGAGGGAGAGACGCTCGGTCGAGCACTGCTGCCGGTGGGAGCTTTCCTCTCGGTCAACATTGGTGACCGCGTGGGTGCCGGTGACGTCGTCGCGAAAATTCCTCGCGAGGCCAGCAAGACCAAGGACATCACCGGCGGATTGCCCCGGGTCGCGGAACTCTTCGAGGCCCGAAAGCCGAAGGAGTGCGCAGTCGTCGCGGAAATCGATGGGGTCGTCAAGTTCGGACCGGACAGCCGTGGTAAGCGTCGCGTCATCGTCGAACCGGAGGAGGGCGAGCCGGAGGAGTACCTGATTCCGAAGGGCAAGCACGTGAGTGTCCACGAAGGCGACCGGGTGCGTCCGGGCGAGGCGCTCATGGACGGTTCGTCCAATCCCCATGACATCCTGAAGATCAAGGGCGAAAAAGCGTTGGCGGCCTACCTGGTCGACGAGGTGCAAGAGGTCTACCGCCTCCAGGGCGTCAAGATCAATGACAAGCACATCGAGACGATCGTTCGCCAGATGCTGCGCAAGGTGAAGATCAGCGATGCGGGGGACACCGATTTCCTCCTGGGCGAGCACGTCGAGAAGGCCACCTTCAATCGGATCAACGAGGAAATGGAGAAGCAGGGCCAAGCCCCGGCGGCCGGGGATCCCCAGCTGCTCGGAATCACCAAGGCCTCGCTCTCCACGGAGTCGTTCATCTCGGCGGCCTCCTTCCAGGAGACCACCAAGGTGCTCACCGAGGCCGCGATCTGGGGCAAGCAGGACACGCTCCGGGGGCTGAAGGAGAACGTGATCATGGGACGGCTGATTCCCGCTGGGACGGGGATGGCCCGGTACGGAAACGTGGGAATCCAGATCGATGCCCCGGAGGAGTTTCTCGAGCAGCAGCAAGGCTTCGAGTCCCAGTTCGAGGCTGTGTTCCCCGAATCGGAGGTGGAAGCCCCGATCGAGGGGCTCCTCGATGAATCACCGAGTGAGGGGGGGCCGGCCGAACCCGTGTGATCGAGTTTTCCCGCGGGGAACATTCACTGGAGCGGCTTGCGTTCGTTGACACAAAGCCGCAAGTCGCTAAGGTGCGTCAGTTTTTCAGCCATTAGACCGCGACCTTCGCGGTCCGGTTGCCACTCGCGGAGAGGGATCCCGAGGCCCTTGGGCCTCCGGTCTTTTCGCGGCGGCGATTCGGGTCAGGGGGAGTCGCGTCCCTCGATTTCAACCGTGTCGGGTCGATTGCAATCGGCTCTACACATTGATGGGAAGGACACCGGCACCGATGCCGACCGTCCAACAACTTGTCCGAAAGGGACGTCGTTCGCAGAAGAAGGGGTCGAAGGCCCCGGATCTCGAAAGTTCGCCGCAGCGGCGCGGCGTGTGTCTTCGTGTGTTCACGACGACACCGAAGAAGCCGAACTCCGCGCTCCGAAAGGTGGCGCGTGTGCGTCTTACGAATGGACGCGAAGTCAATGCGTATATCCCGGGAGTCGGGCATACGCTGCAAGAGCACTCTGTCGTGTTGGTCCGAGGCGGTCGCGTCAAGGATCTTCCCGGCGTTCGTTATCACATCGTGCGGGGAACCCTCGATACGACCGGCGTGGACGGCCGGAATCGCGGCCGCTCGAAGTACGGAGCCAAGCGACCCAAGTAAGGGCGGGCTTCAGGCCCGGGGGCAAGGGTCCTCGGGAGGATTGGTTCGGTGGGAGCGTTGCGTGGAGCAACGCCCTGGAAGTCGGGGCGAAGAGACTGCCTCGCACGAGTCGCGGTTCGGATCGCACGAATTGGACCGCGGAGGAACGAAGAAGAAATGCCGAGGCGTCGCGAGGTTGCAAAGCGTCACCCCCTCCCGGACCCGAAACACGGGGACCGGATGGTGGGGCGCTTCGTCAACGTTCTCATGAAGGACGGGAAGAAGAGCACGGCGGAGAGCATCCTTTACGGGGCTTTCGAAGAGATTGAATCCAAGATGCGCAGCGATCCGCTAGCGACCTTCCGGCGTGCCCTGGACAACATTCGTCCGCGTGTCGAGGTGAAGTCCCGGCGCGTGGGTGGCGCGACGTACCAGGTGCCCATCGAGGTTCGCCCGGATCGGGCCACCTCCGTGGCGATGCGATGGCTCGCAGACTTCTCCCGCAAGCGATCCGGTCGCAGCATGAAGGAAAAGCTCGCCAGCGAGATCATCGATGCGGCCAACGAGCGTGGCGACAGCGTCAAGAAGCGAGAGGACACCCACCGGATGGCCGAAGCCAACAAGGCTTTCGCGCACTTCCGCTGGTAACCATTCGCGTCATGCCCCGAACCACTTCACTCGAGCACGTCCGGAATATTGGGATCATGGCGCATATTGACGCAGGCAAGACGACGACGACCGAGCGCGTCCTCTACTACACCGGTGTCAATCACAAGATCGGTGAGGTTCACGACGGCGCTGCGACGATGGACTGGATGGAGCAGGAGCAGGAACGCGGCATCACGATTACTTCCGCGGCGACGACGTGTTTCTGGAACGAACACCGGATCAACATCATTGACACGCCGGGGCATGTCGACTTCACCGTCGAGGTCGAGCGCTCGCTCCGAGTTCTGGATGGCGCCGTCGCGGTGTTCTGCGGAGTCGCCGGCGTCGAACCGCAGTCCGAGACGGTGTGGCGCCAGGCGGATCGCTACGGAGTTCCGCGCCTGGCCTTCGTCAACAAGATGGACCGGGTGGGGGCGAGCTTTGACAACGCCGTCGAGATGATTGAATCGCGCCTGGCTTCGCGTCCGGTTCCGATCCAGCTTCCGATCGGCGCCGAGAGTGAGTTTCTCGGGGTCATCGACCTGCTGGGCGAGCGGGCCCTGTACTGGGACGAAGAAACCCTGGGTGCGGAAATTCGCGAGGAAGAGGTCCCCGCACATCTCTCGGAGGCGGTCGCGATGGCCCGGGAGCAACTGGTCGCCGTGGCTGCTGAATTCGACGACGATCTCATGCTCAAGTACGTCGAAGGCGAAGCGGTCGAGGCCGGCGCGCTGCGCAAGGTGCTTCGCGAGGCCACGCTTCGCCAGGAGTTGATCCCGGTGCTCTGCGGAAGCGCGTTCAAGAACAAGGGGGTTCAGCCCCTTCTCGACGCCGTGGTCGATTATCTCCCCTCGCCCCAGGAAGTCCCGCCCGTCGAGGGAGTGGATCCCCGGAGTGGCGACCCCGAGCACCGCGCGGCCGACGACAACGAGCCGTTTTCGGCACTCATTTTCAAGTTGGCGGCCGACAAGCACGTCGGTCACCTGGCCTACCTGCGCGTCTACTCCGGGCAAGCGAAGGGTGGCGAGACCGCGCTCAACGCCAACACCGGAAAACGGCAGCGACTCGGGCGCTTGTTGCAGATGCATGCCAACAAGCGGCAAGAAGTCGACGAGATCTTCGCCGGGGACATTGCGGCGGTCGTCGGGTTGAAAGAGGTTGCTACCGGCCAGACTCTGGCGGCCATCAACAAGCCCATCGTGCTTGAGTCCCTCACCTTTCCCGAGCCGGTGCTGTCCATTGCGATCGAGCCAAAGACCCAGGCCGACATGGAGCAATTGGGGCAATGCCTCGAGCGCATGGTCCAGGAGGATCCGACGTTTCGCGTCACCGTGGATCCTGAAACCGGGCAGACGCTCATTTCCGGGATGGGGGAACTTCATCTCGAGATCATTATCGACCGGCTCGTGCGCGAGTTTGGCGTCGATGCCAATGTCGGACGGCCGCAGGTCGCGTACAAGGAGACGCTCACGCGGCCCGTGAGCGTTGAAGGGCGCTACGTCAAGCAGAGCGGCGGGACCGGCGATTTCGGAGTCGTGAATCTCGAGGTGGAGCCCGGCGAACAGGGGAGTGGCTTCGTCTTCGAGGATGCGACGCGCGGCGGGGTAATTCCCCAGGAATTCGTGTCGGCGATCCGGCAGGGCTGCGAGGAGACCTGTGAAAGTGGCGCTCTCGCGGGAAATCCCACGGTGGATCTCGCGGTCCGCTTGGTGGACGGCAAGACCCACGACGTGGACTCGTCGGAGCGCTCGTTCAAGATTGCCGCCTCGATGGCCATGCGAAATGCGCTTCTCGAGGGAGAGGCCACCCTGCTCGAGCCCGTGATGAGCGTCGAGGTGGTCACCCCCGATGATTTCGTGGGACCGATTCAGGGGGACCTGAATGGACGCCGCGGGCAGATCACCGGTGTCGAAGTACGCACGGGAGTCCAGGTCATGTCGGCCTCGGTGCCTCTCGCTTCCATGTTCGGGTACGTCAACAGCCTGCGCTCCATGAGCCAGGGACGTGCTTCCTACACGATGCAATTTTCCCATTACGCCCAGGTGCCAGCGGCGGTCGTCAACGAGATCGTGGCGCGTTGAATCGGGCCTTTCAGGAGTAAAGAGAAAGATGGCGAAGGAGAAATTCGAACGGACGAAGCCCCACGTAAACGTGGGAACGATCGGTCACGTGGACCACGGGAAGACGACGCTGACGGCTGCGATCACGCAGCACCAGGGGAGTAAGGGTCTCGCGGAATTTCAGCCCTTCGATTCGATCGACAAGGCGCCGGAAGAGCGAGAGCGCGGGATCACGATCGCGACGGCCCACGTGGAGTACGAGTCGGATGCCCGTCACTACGCGCACGTGGATTGTCCGGGCCATGCGGACTACGTGAAGAACATGATCACGGGGGCCGCCCAGATGGACGGAGCGATTCTCGTGGTTTCCGCGGCGGACGGTCCGATGCCCCAGACGCGCGAGCACGTATTGCTGGCCCGCCAGGTGAATGTTCCCCACATGGTGGTGTTCATGAACAAGGTGGACCAGGTGGATGACGAGGAGTTGTTGGAGTTGGTGGAGATGGAGATCCGCGAACTTCTTTCGAGCTACGACTTTCCCGGGGACGACATTCCGATCATCAAGGGTTCGGCGTTGAAGTCCCTGGAGAATTCGGGCGATGCCGCGGCGAACCAGTGCATCGACGAATTGATGGAAGCCCTGGATGCGACGATCCCGGAGCCGGAGCGTGCCCTGGACAAGGATTTCCTGATGCCGATCGAGGACGTGTTTTCGATCACGGGGCGTGGGACGGTGGTGACGGGTCGCGTGGAGCAGGGGATCGTGAACACGGGCGACAACGTGGAGATCGTGGGGATCCGGGATACGGAGACGACGGTGGTCACGGGCGTAGAGATGTTCCGGAAGATCCTGGACGAGGGCCAGGCGGGCGACAACGTGGGTTGCTTGCTTCGCGGGACGGACAAAGAAGAGGTGGAGCGGGGCCAGGTCCTGGCGAAGCCGGGTTCGATCACGCCGCATACGAAGTTCAAGGCCCAGGCCTACGTGTTGACGAAGGACGAAGGGGGGCGGCACACGCCGTTCTTCAACGGGTACCGCCCGCAGTTTTATTTCCGGACGACGGACGTGACGGGTGTCGCGAATCTGCCGGACGGGACCGAGATGGTGATGCCTGGGGACAACGTGGAAATGACGGTGGAGTTGATTACGCCCATCGCCATGGACAAGGAGTTGCGCTTCGCGATCCGCGAAGGCGGCCGAACCGTGGGCGCTGGCGTCGTCTCCGAGATCATCGAGTAA
>JAZAOF010000071.1:0-6379 GCA_036228265.1 Myxococcota bacterium
CAGTTCGATAGCGTCCTGGAACTTTTGCCGGGCACGCCCGTTGCCGATTCTGCCAACGAGTACCTCGAGCAACTCGGTCAGCTCACGCCCCGGCGCTGGGAAGTCTTCGTCCGCGCAGGCATGGGGTACGACTCCAACATCAATCTGGCGGGCAGCGGCGATGCCTTCGTCTCTTCGGGGGAGCAGGGCTGGCGCGCCACGGCTGCGGGGGGGGGCTCGTATCAGTTTGGCGACGAGAAGCTGGGGCTCCAGATTGGCCAGACGCTGTATGGGCACTTCTACACCGACGACAGCCGATTCGATCAACAGGCGAGCCTGACCTGGGCCTGGGCCAACGCCGAACTCAGCGAAAGCCTGGAAGCAGATCTTCGCTACGGGTTCGAGTTTTCCTGGGCCGGCTGGGACCAGTACCGGTCATCTCACAATGTGGAACCGGGGCTCACCTGGGAGATTTCACCCTTGTTGGCGGCCCGGGCTTCCTTTCGCTTCGAGGACAGAACCTACTATTTCACGCCCTTGAACGACGATTTCGATCGAACCGGAGACGTCGAGTATGCCGGGCTTGATTTGTTCTACGTCCTGCCCTCCCCGAATCCCCTCGCCGAGAACTGGGTCCGCGTGGGGTACCGCTTCCGGAACGAGGACAGCACAGGCGATCAGTTCCGTTCAGAAGGTCATCAGCCATTGTTCACATTGGCGCTGGGGCTGCCCTGGCAGATCCAGTCGATTCTCGACGTCCGGGTGGAGTGGCGCGACTATGACGCGGTTTCGCAAATTCTGAACGCGAACGGTGGCCCAGGGGTGCCCCGGAGGGACCGCATTGCCATCGTGCGTGCGGGCATCGAGCGGCCCATCGGCGAGCGTACGAGCCTGGAAGCCAGTTACCGCTATACGAATCGTGACTCCAACGTTGATTTTTTCGTGTATGACCGCCACGAAATCAACTTCATGGCCACTTATCGGTACTAGGTTCGCGTTCCGCTGTGGCGATTTGCCCGGAGGACCGGAGCCCACTCAGACGAGAACCCAGCTATGCCGCGAAACTCTCTCCGACGCGCACGCACCGGCCCCGTTTCTTCTCTCCCGATCACGCGAGGCCTCGTCCTCACGCTTGGACTGGGTCTGCTGACCCTTGCAGCGCCCAACGCGAGCCTCGCGGAGCCCGTGGTTGGCTTCGTGGCTTCCGTCCGGGGGAAGGTCGATCTGCGTCACGCGAACGAGTCGATCTGGCTCCCCGCAAAAAGGGACGGAGAAATCAGCGTGGGGGACACGTTGCGCACGGGGCTCGATGCCGGCGTCAAGGTCGTGCTCGTCGATGACACGATTCTGGGCCTGGGCGAAGACACGGAACTGCAGATCGACAATTTCGTGATCGGTCCCGAGGCGCTCACGCAGGCCTCGGTCCTGCAAAACGTCCGCGGCCAGCTTCGTACCCGGGTGGGTGAAGCGTTTGGCGGGACGACACGGATCGAGATTCACACCCCGACCGCCATCATGGGCGTGAAGGGGACCGAGGGAACGACCCGGATCGATGGCGGACCGGGAGCGTCGGCCGGGGAAGAGGAAGAGGTGTCCACCCTGATCCGCAACTGGGAGGGAGGGATCACCGCTGCCATGCTCGGGGGCGCGGCGGTGCCGGTCCCCCCCGGACAGTGCCGAGTCGTGTATCTGGGGCGGGTGGGCTTGCCCAGCCGCTGCCCGGACGATTTCATCCCCGTTTCGTTCGAGCCCCCGATTGGCCTCGTACCCGCGAAACCTGAATCGGAGCTCGTGTTTGGGGAAACCCTGCCCGCAGTGAGCGCGGCCTTTGGAGACGGAGGCGGTGTCCGCGAGGTGGTCGGTGAATCCTTGTTGATCGAGCCTCCGGATCCGGTCATCGAGGACCGGGCCGATGCCGATACGATCTCGGGGATCGTCATCGATCCCCTCGCAGATCTCGACTTTGGTGGCGGAGAGGTCGACTCCGACCCGGACCCCCTGAGTAATCTCAACTTTGGCGTGGGTGAGGTGGGCTCGGATTCAGATTAGAATCCTCCAGGTGGTCTCGACTCTGGCTCCGACGAGGTGGAAACCGACGGCCCCAACCCGCGGAAGGGCGGTTTGATGTTGCCCTGGTCTCGGCTCTCCGAGCGGGGATCCTTCTGAGAACGGCGTGATGGATTCCAGCATCCGAGCAGTCTGGGTAGGTTGGCTTGCATTGGGCGGGTCGGTTCTGCTCTTTGCGCTGCATCCCTGGCTTCTGGACCGAGCAGAATACGCGCTACTCGATGCGCGGTTTCAGTTGCGGGGTCCGGTCGACGTCGTCAGTCCGGTCACCGTGGTGGCGATCGATGCAGCGAGCATCGACGAATTCGGTCGCTGGCCGTGGCGGCGTTCGGTCCTGGCCGAGTTGGTGGATCGGCTGGTCCAGGCCGAGGTGGCGGCGATCGGAGTCGATCTCGTCTTCAGCGAGACGGAGACTCCTCGGGAGGTGTCTTCCCTTCGGATGGCCCGCCGGGTTCTCGCCGAGCAGTCCTCCACGGATCCGGGCGCCGCTGCAGAGATCGCCGTCCTGGATCGGATACTGGCGCGCACCGACACCGACGCGCGGTTGGCTCACTCCCTCTCCAGTTCCCGTCGGGCAGCCCTGGGATACTTCTTTCGGACGGGGATCGACGAAGCCGATCCACCCGAAGAATTGGCCGCGCGTCTTCCGGGCATTCGCCGGTCCGAGGTGTCTGTGGCCAAGGTTCCGTCCGGTGGAAGTGCGCCGATCTTGACGTGTACCGGCCTCGAGACCAACGTGCCGGTGATCCAGCAAGCCGGTCGCCGCTCCGGGTTCCTCTCCGCGGTGAACGATTTCGATGGTGTGACCCGCCGCGCGTCGCTGATCGCCCGCTGCGGAGATTCCTTCTACGTTTCTCTGGCCCTGTCCATCTATGAGATCGCCACGGGAAAGCGCACGGTCCTGCTGGGCGATGAGTATGGGCTGAGGGAGATCAAGCTGGGTGACCAGATCTTTCCGACCGACGAGGGCGGCAAGATCCTGATCAATTTTCGCGGACCGGCCGGAACGTTCCCCTACATCAGTGCGAGCGACGTTCTTGCCGGCCGTCTGGCTCCGGGCGTGCTCGAGGGGGCCATCGTGCTCATCGGGCCGACGGAAGTCGGTCTGGGCGATGCCCGGGCGATTCCCTTCCCGGGCGTCTTCCCGGGCGTCGAAGTGCACGCGACCATCCTCGACAACCTGTTGGCCGGTGACGTGATCCGGCGTGACGATTCGTGGGTCGCCGCTGAACTCGGGTTGATCGTGTTCATCGGGCTACTCCTCATCTTCGTCATTCCCCGAACCCGCGGCGTGTTGATGAGCTTCGCGTTTGCAGCGACGCTGGCGTTGGTTCTGCTCGTGTTGGGAGCCTTCGCGTTTCTCGAATATGGCGCGTGGATCAATCTGATCTATCCGCTGGCCACGGTTGGGATCGTCTACCTATCGGTCGAAGTGACGCGCAGCCTTGCCGCCGAGGCCAGGAGCCGTCGCGTTCGGAACATGTTCGCCACCTATGTGCCGCCCAGTGTGGTGAAGCAACTTGCCGACGATGATGCCGCGCTGCAGCTCGGCGGGGAGACGCGGACGCTCTCGATTCTCTTTAGCGACGTGCGTGACTTCACTTCTTTGTCCGAGCGGCTCGGGGCCGAGGACACGATTCACCTGATGAATGTGTATCTCGGTGCGATGACGAAGATCATCTTCGATACCGAGGGGACCCTGGACAAATACATTGGCGATGCGGTGATGGCCTTCTGGGGTGCACCGATCTCTCTCGAGGATCACGCCGAGCGCGCGTGCCGGGCGGCGGTTGCGATGCAGGACGAGTTGGGACGATTCGCTCTGGCTCATCCCGATGTTCGGGGATCCGAAAATCTTCGGGTCGGGATCGGTCTCCACACGGACTCGGTGATGGTCGGAAACGTCGGCAGCGATCTGCGCTTCGACTACACGCTCATCGGAGATGGTGTGAACCTCTGCTCCCGACTCGAAGGGCTCAGCAAAGTCTATGGTGCGGGGATTCTCGCGAGCAGTGACTTGGTGAGTCGGTTGTCCCCGTCCTTCGCGACGCGCGAGATCGATGAGATTCGGGTCAAGGGAAGGAAGGCTTCTTCGGTGATCTACGAAGTACTCGGCGAGAGTTCGCCCGGGAGCGAAGACGCCTCCTGGTTGGAAGCACACGCCGAAGGTTTGCGTCACTACCAGGAGGGGCGTTGGCAGGAAGCCACCGCCGCACTCGAGCAGGCCGTTGCGGATCGCGGCCGCGATGGGCCGAGCCGTGCCCTGCTCGATCGGATGAGCGAGCTCGGGAACGTGCCGCCGGAGACCTGGGACGGGATCTGGTCCTTCGAGACCAAGTAGGCAGCTCGCGTCGGCCCCAACTCCGCCCAGCCAGTGGGGGGTGCCGCTCGGCAGGCGGCTGAGCGCGGGAAGTCCTGGCTAGGAGGAGCGACCCTGGTGTTCGCTCATCGTCCGCCACGACTCGACGATGACCCCCATCGACCTCATCAACTCGGCGAAGCGTCTCTCGTCGCCGTCTTCGAACGCCTGCCCCGCGGCCTTGTTGAGCAGTTGGGCAGCGCCAAAGACCTCGCCGGCCTGATTGATCAGGGGAATGCACAAGATGTTCCGCGTTCGGTATCCGGTTTCGCGGTCGGTCGCCTGATCGAAACGGGGATCCTGATAGGCATCCGGTACGTGAATCGAACGGCCGCTGGTCACCGTCGCGCCAACGATTCCGCGGTCGCGCGGAATCCGAATCGTGAACGATTTCCCCTCCGCATCCTTCGCGGCCTTCGACCAGAGTTCGTCGCGCTCGCGATCCAGTAGAAACAGCGTGGCGCGTTCGGCTTCCAGGATCTGCGCGATCTTGTGCGCAAACGAATCGATCGCCTGCTCGAGCATGCTCTCGAAGGCATCGTTGGCGGACAGTCGGGTGACGTCGAGCAACTGCTGGGAATCCTTCGTCAGCTGTTCGAGTAGCGGGAAGAACTGCTCTTCGGGCATCTGGGCGATCGACTCGAAGAGATCCTCCTTCCGCGTCTGATTCGCCAGAAGGTTCATCATGTGTTCCGTATTCGAGACCACGGCGTCGGAAAAGCTTCGAAGTGCACCATCTTCGAGGTGGATGATCCGGTCGGCAACATCGAGAATTCGATTGTCATGAGTTACGAGGACCACGCTTACGCTCTTTTTCTTCGCGAGGTGTTGCATCAGCTCGACGACATCCCGGCCGGATTTCTTGTCCAGTGATGCGGTGGGTTCGTCTGCGAGGATCAGAGTCGGCTCGCTGACGAGGGCTCGCGCGATGGCCACACGCTGCTTCTGCCCGCCCGACATTCGCCCGGGCCTGGTATCGATCTTGTCGCCAAGCCCGACGGCCGTGAGCATGGCATTGGCGCGCTCCCGGCTCTCCGAGCGCGGGATGCTCTGCAGTTGGAGAGCCATCTCGACATTCTGCGTGGTGGTGAGGCAGTCGAGCAGATTGTGAAGCTGGAAGATGTACCCGATCCCCCGGCGCACTTTCGTGAGCGTCTGGGGCGAGGCTCCCCGCAACTCGTGCCCGAGCACCTCGACACTGCCTTCCTGGGCTGACCGCAGTGCTCCGATCAGGGTCAGTAGCGTGGTCTTTCCCGACCCCGATGGCCCGGTAAGGATGACGATCTCGCCGGCGCCGACCTGGCAGGTCACGGAATCGAGGACGCGCTTGCGCATTTCGCCCTCGCCGAAGAAATGGCTGACCTCCTCGATGTTGACGGGCACGGACATCAGAAGATGTCCGCCGGATCCAGGGTTCGTACCTTCCTCGCCGCGATGGCACCGGAGATCGTGCACATCGCGACCGTGAGAGTCAGGACGATGGCCGCGCGCGCTCCGGTCATTTCGAGGGGGAGTTGGGTTGCGTCTCCCGCGGTGCGGTAGAGGAGGAGGGTCAGCGCGAGTCCCGGCAGAAAGCCAAGGAAGGCCATCATCACCGCCTCCTGGAACACGAGGCCAAACAGGTAGAAGTTCGAGTAGCCCATGGCCTTCAACGTCGCGTATTCCTGGAGGTGGTCTGAAACGTCGGCGAAGAGAATCTGGTAGACGATGATCGAACCGACGAGCAGACCCACGATGACGCCGAAGCCGAAGATGTAACCGATGGATGTACTGTTGTTCCAATACGCCACTTCGCGTTCAACGAAGGCATTGCGCGAAAGAATCTCGACGTCGCCAGGAAGCATGGCGTCGAGCCGAGCTCTGACGACCTCGGGGTCCGCGCCTTCGGCGAGATCGAGGAGCCCGAGGTGGACGAGGCCGGGTTCGTGGCCGGGAAACAGGCGAAGGTAGTTCAGATCGCTCGTTACGATGCTG
>JAZAOF010000072.1:0-11005 GCA_036228265.1 Myxococcota bacterium
GATCGTCGCGGTCCACCGAGGTCACCACCACGTGCTCGAGTCCCAACCGGCCCACGGCCTCGGCCAGGTGGGCCGGCTCGTCGGGATCGACGGCATCCGGAACCCCGGTGTCGACGTTGCAAAAGGCGCACGCCCGCGTACATACGCGGCCGAGGATCATCACCGTGGCGTGCTTCTGGGCCCAGCACTCGCCGATGTTGGGGCACGCCGCTTCTTCGCACACGGTGTTCAGCGAAAGTTCGCGCATCAGGCGGCGCGTCTGGTGGAAGACCGGCGAGTGCGAGAGACGAACCTTCAGCCAGGGGGGCTTCGGGGTACGCTCGGGCTTTAACGCCTCGCCCGTTCCTCCGACCTCTTCGATCTGAAGCAATCGATCGCTCACCGGCGACTTCGAACCTCTCGTACTCTCGCTAGATGTGAATGGCCCGCCCGAAGGCCTCGAGTACCGATTCGTGCATCGACTCTGACAGCGTCGGGTGCGGAAAGATCGTGTTCATCAATTCGGCTTCGGTGGTCTCGAGATTCTGGGCAATCACAAACCCCTGGATCAACTCCGTCACCTCGGCTCCGACCAGGTGGGCACCGATCAACTCCCCCGTCTGGGCGTCGAAGATCGTCTTCACCAGGCCTTCGTTTTCGCCGAGGGCGATGGCCTTGCCGGTGCCCGCGTACGGAAAGCGGCCCACGCGAATTTCGCGACCCGCGTCCCGGGCCGCCGCCTCGGTAAGACCCACGCTGGCGATCTGCGGTCGACAGTAGGTGCAGCCGGGGACCCGGGTTTTCTCCAGGGGATGCAGACCCTCCACCCCGGCGATCCGTTCGGCGGCGAGAACTCCTTCGTGGGTCGCCTTGTGGGCGAGCCAGGGAGGACCCACGACGTCGCCAATGGCGTAGACGCCGGGGGCGCCGGTCTCGAGCCACTCGTTGGTCACGATATGCCCCCGGTCCACCGCGATGCCGTTCTCTTCGAGGCCCAGGTTCTCGATATTTCCGGTGATCCCTACCGCGAGGATGGCCCGGTCGACTTCGAGCTCAGACGCCTCCCCGTCGCTGCCTTCGACCGGGTTCAGCGTGGCGCGAAGACCGCCTTCGGTCCGCTCCAACGAGGTCACCGTCGTGCCCGTGTGGATGGCGATGCCCTGCTTCTCGAATTGCTTGCGCGCGAAGGCCGCGATCTCTTCGTCTTCCACCGGGAGAATCCGCGGAACGACCTCGACCACCGTCACGTCGACCCCGAGATCCGAATAGAAACTCGCAAACTCCATGCCGATGGCACCGGAACCAATCACCAGGAGCGACCCGGGCATCTCCTCGGGAATCATCGCTTCCTTGTAGGTCCAGATCCGCTCGCCGTCGGGTTCGAGACCCGGCAGGGATCGCGCCCGGGCTCCCGTGGCGAGGATGATGTTGGCGGCGGAGAGCGTCGCCACTTCCGCGCCGTCCTTCTCCACGCGAACGCGACCTTCTCCCGCAAGAGAACCGTGTCCGTCGAAGACCGTCACCTTGTTTTTCTTCAGCAGGTGCTTCACACCCATGTTGAGGCGCTTGGCCACCTTCCGCGAACGCGCGACCACCTTCGCCAGGTCCACCTCGACCTCGCCCACGACCAGGCCGAACTCGGCCGCCTCGGCGATCTGGTGTTTCAGTTCCGACGCGCGCAGGAGCGCCTTGGTCGGAATACAGCCCCAGTTCAGGCAGATGCCGCCCAGGTGTTGGCTCTCGACGAGCCCCACGGAAAGGCCAAGCTGGCAGGCCCGGATCGCCGCGGGATAACCCCCCGGTCCGCCGCCCACCACGACCACATCGAAATTGGATTGCTGCGCCTCACTCATGCCTGGCTCGTCGCCTCCCGGCTCGGAGCATAGCGCCAGCGGGGACTTCCGATCGCCACCGGCCGGGGTAGGATGAGGCATGCCCGAACCCACCTCGGGCCCGCTCGCCGGGCTCACCGTCATCGACCTGACCCGGGTCCTCGCGGGCCCCTACTGCACGATGATCCTCGCCGATCTCGGGGCCCGCGTGATCAAGATCGAACGCCCCGGAAGGGGCGACGACGCCCGCCAGATCGGCCCCTTCGCGGAGGGCGGCTCGGCCTACTTCGCCTCGCTCAACCGCGGCAAGCAGAGCCTGGCCCTCGATCTCAAGGACGACACGGACCGGGAGATCCTGCTGGGCCTTCTCGCGGAAGCCGACGTCCTCGTCGAGAATTTTCGAGCCGGCGCCATGGAGCGCCTCGGCCTCGGCTGGGAGGATCTCCACGCGCGTTTTCCGCGGCTGATCTACGCCGCAGCCTCGGGCTTCGGACACACGGGACCCTACGCCGATCGACCGGCCTACGACATGGTGGTCCAGGCCATGGGAGGCATCATGAGCCTGACGGGCGAGGAAGGGGGCCCGCCCACCCGGGTGGGCACCTCCATCGGCGACCTGGCCGCGGGGCTCTTCACGGCCATTGGGGTCAACACCGCCCTCTACCACCGGGAGCGCACGGGCGAGGGGCTCAAGATCGATGTCTCGATGCTCGACTGCCAGGTGGCCCTGCTCGAAAACGCCATCGCGCGCTACGGGGCCACCGGAGAAGTCCCGGGCCCGATCGGCGCCCGGCACCCCTCGATCACCCCCTTCGGACGCTTCGCCACGGGCGATGAACCCCTGGTGATCGCCGCGGGCAACGACGCCCTCTTCCGCTCTCTGTGCCGAGAACTCGACCGCGCCGACCTCGCCGCGCGCCCCGAGTTTGCCTCCAACGCCCTGCGGACCCGGAACTGCGACGCCCTGAAGGGCGAACTCGAGGCCGCCCTGGCCAGCGCCCCCCGCGACACCTGGCTCGAGCGACTTCACCGCGCCGGAATCCCCTGCGGGCCGCTCCAGGACGTCGCCGACGTAATGAACGACCCCCAGGTGGCGGCCCGAAACATGATCATCGAGACCCCCGGAGACCGAGGCCTGCGCATGGCCGGAAACCCGATCAAGCTCTCGGGCTTTGACGACCCCGCGGTGCGTTCCCCGGCCCCGGAACTGGACGCCGACCGCCCCGCGCTCCTGAAGCCATCCGACGAGCCAGGCTGAACTCTCCCCGACCGGCTCTTCGTTGCCCGCTCCCGGGTGCGCGATCTCCGGATCGTCCGTGACGATTTGAAACTTTTTTCGTTTTTTTTCCGGGAACGCTTGAAACTTTTTTTTGCCAGTGATAATTAGCTCGCACACGGCCACGGGGGTGTGGCTGGGAGCGAACCGTTGGAAGCTTGGCTTTCTCAGGTACCGCTGACAATCTGGCTCGCGGGATTCCTCGCCCTCTACATGGCCTGGGGAATCGGCGCGAACGACGTCGCCAACGCCATGGGGACCTCGGTCGGCTCCGGAGCGCTCACCCTGCGCGGCGCCATCATCGTCGCCGCCGTGCTCGAGTTCTCCGGGGCGTTTCTCGCCGGCGGACACGTTACGGACACCGTTCGCAAGGGCATGCTCGACATGGAAAAGGTCGCGCTGAGCCCTGAGCTGCTTGTGTACGGCATGCTCGCCGCGCTCGCATCCGCTGCGACGCTCCTGTTGATCGCCTCTTCCCGGGGGCTGCCCATCTCGACGACCCATTCGATCGTGGGAGCCATCATCGGCTTTGGCATGGTCGCCTTCGGCGTGGATGCGGTGGCCTGGGGAAAAGTCACCCAGATCATCTTGTCCTGGGTGACGTCCCCGCTGCTGGGCGGCGTTCTTGCCTTCTTCATCTTCCGGCTGATCCGAAGGCTCATTCTCAACCAGGAAAACCCCACGGCCCAGGCACGGACCTACGGGCCCTGGTTCTTTTTCGTGGTCTTCTTCATCATCGGCCTGGTGACCCTGTTCAAGGGGCTGAAGAACCTAAATCTCGACTTCGACCTGGGGACGGCCCTGGTGCTGTCGATCGGCCTGGGAATCCTCGGCCTCGCTTTGGGTTCGCTCTTCGTCCGCCGGGTGGCCAACCGGGTCGCCGCCGAGGGCCAGGACAGCCGAAGCACCCAGAGCGTCGAACGGGTGTTCGTGGTGCTGCAGATCTTGACCGCCTGTGCGGTGGCCTTTGCCCACGGCTCCAACGACGTCGCCAATTCCATCGGCCCCCTCGCCGCGGTGGTCAACTCCCAGGAGGGGGTCGACCTGGTTCGAAAATCGGCGGTGGCCCCCTGGATGCTCGCACTCGGGGGAGTCGGAATCGTCTTCGGATTGGCCACCTGGGGCTACCGCGTCATGGAGACGATCGGCCGAAAAATCACCGAATTGACTCCCAGCCGGGGATTTGCGGCCGAACTCGCCGCTGCGATGACCATCGTCCTGGCTTCCCGCCTGGGGATCCCGGTCTCGACGACCCACATCCTCGTGGGTGGCGTCCTGGGCGTCGGTCTCGCCCGCGGAATCGAGGCACTCGACATGCGCGTGGTCGGAAAGGTCCTCATCTCATGGGTCGCCACGCTGCCCATCGCAGCCGTCATGTCGATCGGTTTCTTCTATCTTATCCGGGCCATTCTCAGCCCCTAGGAGACCACTCCGTGAGCGTCATCGCCAACCTGTTCGGTCACTCGCCGGTGCGACCGATGCAGCGCCACATGAAATCGGCCGTCAACTGCGCCCGCGAAGTCCTCCCCCTTCTGGATGCCATGGAGTCCGGCAATCTCGGGGAAATTTCAGCCTGCCGGAGCCGCATCGACGACCTCGAACACGAGGCGGACGAAATCAAGAACGAAATCCGGAGCCGCCTCCCCCAGCGCCTCTTCATGGCCATGGAGCGCCGCGACCTCCTCGAGATCCTGAACCGACAGGACTCGATCGCGGACGTGGCCCAGGACATCGCCGAGATCGTGGACCTGCGCGGAATGACGGTGCCCGGTGCCCTCGCCCAACCGCTCCGGGCCCTGGCCGAGCATTCGATCAAGACCTGCGAGAAAGCCGAGCAAGCGATTCAGCAACTCGACGAACTCGTCGAAACCGGTTTTGGAAAGCGCGAAGTCGGACGCGTCGAGGAGATGCTGGCTGCACTCGCTCGACTGGAATCCGAGACCGACGACCTTGCGGACTCCTGCTTGCGCGCCCTCTTCGCGATCGAGAGCGACCTCGGGGTCGCGACCTTCTTCTGGTACGAGTTGATCGGCTGGGTGGGAAAGATGTCGGATCACGCCGAAGCCGTCGGAAACCGCATTCGCCTGCTGATCGCCGATTAGTCCCTTTGGGCGAACCAAGGCGGCCGGGATGAACCCCCGAGGTCTTCGGATCTTCGCCGACTCCAAGCGGCGCCCTTCCGCGACCATCATTTTCGAAGGAGGCTGATCGGGATGACTTCGACGCCTACCGCCTCTTTAGGGCTCGCGGCCCTCGGACTCGTGCTGGGCCTGGCCCTCGCAAGCCCCTCGGCCTACGCCACCGAAAAGAAGAGCGTGACCGAAGAGATTCTGGAAATCCTGAAGGCTTCGGGAACCATCAGCGACGCGAAATACAACGAACTCCTCGAACGCGCCGAGGCCGAAGAATCCGCCCGGGAAGAAGCGGCCCAAGCCGCAGCCGCCCCAGCCGAAATTCCGACGGACTCATCCGCAAAGGACGACCCCACGGGCTGGACCGTCAAGTGGAGCAACGGCACCAAGATCGAGCGCAACGACGGCGAATACAAGCTGAAGTTCGGCGGTCGCGTCATGCTCGACATGGCCCAGATCTGGGCGGACCGCAACCTGCGGCAGACCCTGGCTACGACGAACCGCGACGACAACGGCACCGGGTTCGGGGTCGAAATTCGCCGCGCTCGGATTTTCGCCCAGGGAACCCTCTACAAGCGCTTTTTTTTCAAGGCCAGTTACGAGTTCGGCGGCACCAGGAACGGCGGCAATGCCGTCGAACCCAAGGACATCTACATGGGCATGAAGAAGGTGGGCCCCCTCGGCACCGTTCGGATCGGCCACATGAAGGAGGACTTCTCCCTCGAGGAGATGACTTCGTCCAAGTACCTCGTCTTCATGGAACGAGGCCTCCCGGCAGTCTTCAACCCCGTCCGAAACTGGGGCATCAACGCCTACAACACCTTCCTGGACGGTCGACTGCGCTACGCGCTCGGCGGCTACCGGCAAACCAATGAAAGCGGGTTCGGCTTCGGAGGGAGCAACACGACCTCCTACCACATCACGGGACGCCTGACGGGTCTTCCCTACTGGGAGGACGGCGGCAAGAAGTTGATCCACCTGGGATTGAACTACAGCCACCAATTCACCTCGAGCGGCGGGGCCACCGGGCTGGGCTATGGCGAGCGACCCGAAGCGCACCTGGCCCTTCGCTACGTGAACACCGGGAGGCTCAGCGCGGTGCCGGTGGACGCGGTCGACCTCTTCACCACCGAGTTCGCCGCCAACTGGAATTCACTCGCCTTCCAGAGCGAGTGGCAGGCCGCGCTGCTCGATCGCCGGGGAGCCGACGACGTCCTCCTCTGGGGCATCTACGGCCAGGCGGGCTGGTTCATCACCGGCGAACACCGCAACTACAGTCAGAAGTACGCCAACTTCGGCCGCACCCAGTTGAATTCCACCTTCGACCCGAGGGCGGGCACCTGGGGGGCCTTCGAGATCGCCGCGCGGGTTTCCTACCTCGACCTCAACGACCACGACATCCGGGGCGGGCGCCTCTTCGACGTGACCGCGGGCGTGAACTGGTACCTCTGGCCCAACGTTCGGATCATGGCCAACTACATCCACTCGATCCTCATGGGCCGGGCCGCCGGCGCCAGCCCAGGCAAGGGGGACGGCGACCTCTTCCAGATGCGACTACAACTGGACTTCTGAGCGGTTCCCGGCAAATCCATGCAAAAGCCCGGCTTGCTCTTCTTGTGCGTTGCCAACTCGGCGCGCAGCCAGATCGCCGAAGGCTGGGCCCGGGCACTGGCCCCTCCCGGAACGCCGATCTTCAGCGCGGGGTCCGAGCCCGGAACGCTCAATCCCCACGCGGTCGCGGTGATGCGCGAAGTGGGTCTCGACCTCTCGGCACACCACTCGAAGGGACTCGATGCGATTGCGCTGGAGAAAATCCAGACGGTCGTCACGCTCTGCTCCGACGAGGTGTGCCCCGCCCTTCCCGGTTCGGTCGAGAGGCTTCATTGGCCCTTCCCCGATCCGGCGGGCCAGGGCAAAACCGCGGCGGAGGAACTGGAGGCGTTTCGAGCGGCGCGAGATGCCATCGGAGAGCGACTCCGGGATTGGCTCACAGAGCGTTACTGAGGCGGCCGCACCCGATAGCGGGGCTGTCCTGCCCGGGGCGGCTACAATGGGCCCGTCATGTGGGAAACCCGGATCGGAAACCTGCGCCTCGCCGTCCAGCACCGCTCCCAGGACGGCGATGGGGGAGCCACCCTGCGCGTCCTGGACGCCAACGGGGACGAACGCCTGCGTTTCGACTGCTTCGAACGCGTTCCGCACTACCACCTAGACCCCGCTGGTCGCGACGAGATCTCGGCCCTCGACCCCCGCCAGGATACGATCGCGTGGACCCTGGGCGAGCTCCGCGGGGACCTGCGCGGCTATCTCGAACGCACGGACGCCCCGGACCCGGACTTCGACGACGGCGATGCCGCAGTGGCGCTCGATGCGGCCGAAGCCGCCCTGCGCAACCCGCCGCTCGACCTCGACTCGATCGATCTGGCCGATCTCCAGGCCCGGATCAGCGAAAAGTGGAGCACCTACGACGACGACGTCCTCGCCGCCTGGGTGGCCGAAATGGACTTCCCCATCGCGGAACCCATCCGACGGGTGCTCCAGGGCGCCGTCTCGATCGGCGACATCGGCTACCCGCTCGCACCCTCGGAGACCGGTCTTCCGGAGGTCTTCGCCGACCGCATGGCGGGGCGCTTCGGCTGGGAGCCCGACCCGGCAAACGTCGAGATCCTGCAATGCGTGGTCCAGGGCCTGCACGTCGCCCTCGACGCCTACTCCGAGCGTGGATCGGGAGTGGTGGTGCAGACCCCGATCTACCCGCCGTTTCTTAGCGTGGTATCCGAAACCGGCCGACGACTCGTCGACAACCGCCTGCTCCCGGGCCCCGAGCGGTTCGAGATCGACTTCGATCGCCTGGCCAAAGACGCCGACCCGGACACCCGGGTGCTGTTGTTCTGCAATCCGCACAACCCGACGGGCCGGGTCTTCGATCGCGCTGAACTCCAGCGCATCGCCGAGCTCGCCTGCGCCCGTGACTGGGTCGTCGTCTCGGACGAAATCCACGCGGACCTCGTTTACGAGAGCCGCGAGTTCATTCCCTTCGCTTCTCTCGGCCCGGAGATCGCCGCGCGAACCGTCACTCTCACGTCCGCCACCAAGGCCTTCAACATCCCGGGGCTGCGCTGCGGCGTTGCCCATTTCGGAAGCGCCGACCTGAAAAACCGATTCAACGCCGCTCACCCCCGCAATGCCCGGGGTGGCGTGGGGCTCCTTGGCCTGTACGCCAGCCAGGCCGCCTGGCAACACAGCCAACCGTGGCTCGACACGGTACGGAGCTATCTCGACGAGAATCGCCGGTTCCTCGCCGACCGCCTGGCCAAGGACTTTACCGGGATTCGTTTTCAACTCCCCGAAGCGACCTACCTCGCCTGGCTGGATTGCCGCGAACTCGGACTGGGCCCAGCCCCCTCCGATGTCTTTCTCGAACGCGGCCGCGTGGCGCTCAACGATGGGCGCCATTTCGGGGCCGGACTCGAAGGCCATGCCCGGCTGAATTTCGCGACCTCGAAGGACATCCTCGGGCAGATCCTCGATCGCATGAAGAACGCAATCGAGACCGCTTGAGCGAGCGGGGAGTCGATCTCTCCAATGGCAAATCTGATGACGGACCACCACGGACACCACCACGGACTCGGCGCAAGCAGCCGTCCCGGCGACGGAACGGCCGTCCGTATCGTCATCATACTGCTGCTCTCGCTCGTCTACATGGTGGCCGAGGTGGTCGGCGGACTCATCAGCGGCTCGCTCGCACTGCTGGCCGATGCCGGTCACATGCTCTCGGACGTCGGGGGTCTCGCCCTCAGCCTGATCGCGCTTTGGATCGCGCGACGCCCTGCGGATGCCCGTCGCACCTACGGCTACACGCGGGCCGAAATCCTGGCGGCGCTAGCCCAGGGCGTGGCGCTCCTCGTCGTGGCCGTGGTGATCGTGATCGAAGGCGTCGAGCGCCTGGTCCAACCCCGGGAGGTCACCGGCTCGGTCATGATCGGGATCGCCGTGGGTGGGCTCGTCGTCAATCTCTTCGGACTCTGGCTCCTGCGACGGGACCAGGCTCACAGCTTGAACATCCGCGGGGCCTGGCTCCACATCGCCGGCGACGCGTTGGGGAGCGTCGGCGTGATCCTCGCCGGGTTGGCCATCTTGTTCCTGGGCTGGACCTGGGTCGATCCCGCGGCCTCCATTGCCATCAGCGTCTTGATCTTGTTCGCCGCCTGGCACCTGTTGCGGGAAGTCGTCGGCGTGCTCATGGAATCGGCGCCGTCCCACCTCGACGTCGACGAGATCCGGGCCGCCCTGGCCGCGGACACCGAGGTCCAGGAGGTCCATGACCTCCACGTCTGGACCATCGGAAGCGGCGAAGTCTCCCTTTCGAGCCACGTGGTCCCCCTCCCCGGCAGCGACCCCGGCGGTCTACTCCGACGCATGCAAAGCGTCCTGGCCGAACGGTTCGCCATTGACCACGCCACGCTGCAGATCGAACCCAACGGAGACGGCGACCCCGATTGCGCCAGCATCTGCGAACCCGAGCCCGGAGGCTGAACACCGAGGCCCCTGGACGCCGTTCCCCGATGTCCGCTTGTGATGGGTCGTTACTGACGTTAATGTCAGTCACTGACATGGATGTCACCACCCCCCAGATGGCGCCCACGCTCGGCGCCCGCCCGCGGTCCGCGGGTGGCCGGAGCCGACAGGCAACCCGGGAACGCCTGCTGGCGGCTGGCCGCGTCCTGTTCGCCCGGGACGGGGTCCACGGGGTCACCAGCCACGACATTGCGCGGCACGCCGGAGTGGCCGCCGGAACCTTCTACCTCCACTTTGCCGACAAGCGGGAGATGTTCCGGGAGATCGCCCTCGAGGCGGTCGCCGCCCTTCGCGAGCAACTCGCCGCGTCGACGCGAAACGCCCCGGATGTCGCTACAGGCGTCCGCGCCCACGCCGAAGCCCTGATTGCGTTCGCCGAGAAAAACCGCGAATTCGTGCGGATCCTTTTCAGTCCGGACGCCGATGCCGCCGCCGTGGAATCCGTCGTGCTCGACACCCTGGCCAGCGTGATCGCCGCGCGCCGGCGCGAGCGCATCGCCGCGGGTGAACTCACCCCGGACGTCGATCCGGATGTTCTTTCCCAGGCGCTCGTGGGCATGCTCGCTCGCGTCATCGCATGGTGGGTCGAAGACCCCCAGCGCGCTTCCCGCGACGCCGTCATCGAAACCCTCACGCGAATCCAACTCGCGGGAACCTACCCCGGCTAACGCCACCAACACGCGGAGTCCATCATGTCCGATCACATTACGCACGACCCGGCCTACAACACCCTCGACCGCGACGATTTCATGGGGATGATCGAGACGGACCGCTACGCGGACCGCGACGACTCCTTCGACGGGATCATCGCGGCCACGGTCGACCACTTCTGGGACCCGCTCGACCCCACCTATATCGACTTTGACTCCGAGCCCTTCAACCTGAAGGAACAACTGATTCTCCCCCGGAACTTCCATGTCGAACTCAACTGCGCGGTGGCCGATCGGCTGACTCCCCAGCAACAGATCGACCTGGCCAACCAGAACTCTCGGTTCACGCTCTCAAGCATCCTGCACGGCGAACAGGGCGCCCTCTCGCTCTCGGCAAGTCTCTGCCAGATCCTTCGTGACCCGGGAGCCCAGGAATACGCCGCCAACCAGGCCCGGGAAGAGGCGCGCCACGTCACGGGCTTTTCCCAGTACGTGGATCGGCGCTGGGGCACTCCCCTGAGTTGCGGAACGACGCTGGGAAACCTCCTGGACGAAGCG
>JAZAOF010000073.1:0-14460 GCA_036228265.1 Myxococcota bacterium
CGGGCGACCCGTTCGGAGCCGCCCCCCGGCCGGGTTGGCAACCCCGTTCTTTTGTACTATAACACTGTGACACGCCCAGAACGAAACGGGACGAATCCCGGTTCAATCTGATTTTCCCATTTGATTTCAAGTGCCTAGAAGGCGGTGCCGCCTGGCGCCGGGGGGAAACTGCCCCCGGAACCACGGCCCCAGGAGAGAGCGCAAGGATGGTCGAAGATCGACCCCAGAACGGAGATGGGAATGCCGAGGAACGGCCCATCGACTCGCGGGCGGCCATCCTGGCTGCCACCGAGGCCCTGCTCCTGGAGGCCGGCTACGAAGGCTTCTCGATCCGGAAGCTGGTCCAGCGCTGCGGCTTCACGGCCCCCACGATCTACCACCACTTTCGCGACAAGCAGGGGCTGCTCGACGAACTCCTCGAGGCGCGCGTCGAATCCCTCGTCGAGGAGATTCGCTCTGTACCGCTCACGGAAGACCCGGCCGAAAACATTCGGCGCCTGTTTCGGGCCTTCGCCAACTTCGGAATCCGGAATCCAACCCACTACGCGTTGATCAACTCTTCGCGCTCGGAACAGACCGACGCGATCCCCGCGGCCCAGGAAGCCCAGGCCATCCTGCTGGCCCCTCTCGAAACGCTCGAAAGAGAGGGGCGGCTCTGCAGCGGAGACCTCGAGGAGACCCGGCAGGTCGTATGGGCCTTTCTTCACGGAATCATCTCCCTGCAAAGTACGCGCCCCCACGAAGACTGGAACCCCAACTTGCTCGACCTCTCTCTCGACGCCCTGATCCGGGGCTGTATCCGCTCCACCCACGACGAGGGCTCGCAATGAAACCGCGAATACTCCGCGCGCTCGTCGCCGCAACAACCCTCGCGTTCGCGGCCTTCGGCTGCACGACCGAGGAGGAAAAACCGCGGATCATCGCATCCCCCGTCTTCGTGGTCGCCGCCACCGAGGTGGATGTCACCGACCGCATCGAAGCCACCGGAGAACTCCTCGCCAAAGATGACGCCAGCGTCGCCGCGCAAGTCGGCGGTGCCATCACCGAGACACTGATCGAGGAGGGTTCTTCCGTCGCCGCCGGGGACGTGGTCGTCGAAATCGACCCGGAACGCCGCGCCCTCGAACTCGAGGACCAGATGGCCCAGGTGGTGCAAGCCCAGGCCCAACTCGAGGAGGCCAAGCGAAACCAGGCGCGCCTGCGACAACTTCGCGAACGCAAGGCCGTTTCCCAGGCCCAGTTCGACGAAGCCGAAACCCAACTCCGGCTGGCCCACGCCCGGCTTCGCGCGGCAACCGCCCGGCGCGGAATTGCCGAGCGCGCCCTGCGCGATTCCACCGTGCGAGCTCCCTTTACCGGCTTCATCGCTCGCCGCTACGTGAACCCCGGCGAATTCGTCGCCGCCGGAGCTCCGCTTTTCGATCTCGTGGCGCTCGATCCCATCGAAGTCGAGTTCTACCTGCCCGAAACCGAAACCCACCGGGTGCGCCTCGGCGTTCCCGTCGAGGTCCAGGTCGCTCCTTTTCCGGAAGAAACCTTTTTAGGGACGATCGCCGTCATCTCGCCCACCATCGACCCCCAGACGCGAACGCTCCGGGTCAGGGCTTCCATCGACAACCGCGACGGACGATTGCGCCCCGGTCTCTTTGCCCGGGCTGATCTCGGGGTCGCCGAGCGTCCCGGCGTCGTCATGGTGCCCGAGGACGCGGTTCTCCAGCGAGCGGACGGCTCCGTCATCTTCGTGATGGAAGGCTCCGACCGCGTTCGACGCGTGCGCATCGAAACCGGCGTCTACCAGGACGGGGATGTCGAGGTCCGCGAAGGCATCGCCGGCAACGAACTCGTGGTGGTTCGCGGACAGACCGACCTGATCCACGGTTCCAAGGTGTCGCTCCGCAATCGCGACGGCAGCCCCGCCGACGCGCCCACGGCACCGATCGGCGTGACCCAAGAGGAAACCTCGGCCGAAGCTTCTGGCGGAGCCGGCGGATGACACTCTCGGACGTTTCGATCCAGCGCCCGATCCTGACGTGGATGATGACGCTGGCCCTGATCGTGTTCGGCATTCTGGGCTACCAGCGCCTCGGCGTGGACCAGTTCCCGAACATGGAGTTCCCGATCCTCGCCGTGACGGCGAACTACGACGGGGCCAGCCCGGAGGGAATGGAAGAAGACGTCACCGATGTGCTCGAGGAGAACCTGAACATCATCGGTGGCATCCGCTCGATGAAGTCCACCAGTTTCGAAGGCGTGGCCCAGATCGTGGTGGAATTCGAACTGGGGACCGACCTCGACATCGCTGCCCAGGAGGTGCGGGACAAGATCTCCCAGGCCCGGTACAACCTGCCGCCGGACATCGAGACACCTCGTGTCGGAACCTTCAATCCGAACGATCAGCCCGTGCTCTGGATCCCCCTGGACACCAACCGTCCCATGGGAGAAACCAGCGACTACGTCGAACGCGAACTCAAGCCGCGCCTTGAAGTGATCGACGGCGTCGCCGGGGTGGAGGTCTTCGGACTCCAGGAACGGAACGTTCGCATCTGGCTGGACGGCGAAGCCCTGCGCGCCCGGGGGTTGTCGGCCAACGACGTGCGGGCCGCGATGCAGCGCGAGCACATCAACATCCCGGCCGGTCGGGTCGAAAGCGACCGCATCGACTACAGCGTTCGCACCAACTCCGAGTTTCAGACCCTGGCCGAACTGGAAAACCTCGTCATTCGCCAGGACGAGGGAGCACCGATCCTGCTCCGGGACGTTGCACGCGTCGAGGACGGGGTCGACGATCTCCGCTCGGAAGGGCGCTACATGGGCAAGCCCACCGTGGGCCTCGGCATCCGGCGACAATCCGGGGCCAATACGGTCGGCATCGTCAACGAAGTCCTACGCCGAATCCCGGAAATCCAGGCGACCCTGCCCACGGGCATTCAGATCTACGATCCGGAGGGTTTTGTCGACTTTTCGAAGGGGATCAAGGAAGCCGTCGACGAAACGGAGTTTGCCCTCGTCTTCGGCGCTCTCCTGGCCATCCTGACCGTGTTCATCTTCTTGCGACGTACCCGCCCCACCCTGATCGTCGCGGCGGCCATCCCGATCTCCCTGATCGCGACCTTCGGCCTGGTCTGGCTTTGCGGCTTTACGCTCAACACCATGACGCTCCTGGGCATGACGCTTGCCGTGGGTGTCGTGATCGACGACGCCATCGTGGTGCTCGAGAACATCGAGCGCCATCGCGAACGAGGCAAGGCACCGCGCCAGGCCGCCTCTGACGGCACGCGCGAAATCGCCTTCGCCGCCACGGCGGCCACTTTTTCCGTGGCCGCGGTCTTCCTGCCGGTGGTCTTCATCCAGGGTCTCGTCGGAAACTTTCTCGGCGAATTCGGAGTCACGGTCGCAGGCTCGGTAATCATCTCTCTTTTCGTGGCCCTGACCCTCACCCCGATGCTCGCCGCCCGCATGCCAACGCCGAAGGAGCGAAGCCACGGCTCCATCTACCACCGCCTCGAAATGGCCCTGGCCGCGGTGGAGAACAGCTACCGGGAAACGCTCACGTGGACGCTCTCCCATCGGCCGGCCACCGTCGGACTGGCCCTGGCGTCCCTCGCGCTGGCGGTGTTTTTTGGATCTCGGCTCCACGGCGAATTCTTTCCCCCGTCGGACGAGGGGCTCTTCGTCGCCCAGATCGAGGCCGCCCCGGGAACGTCGCTCGATGCGACCCGCGAATATCTCGAAGCCGACGAGCAATGGATGCTGGCGCAGCCCGAACTCGTGGGCATGTTCTCGGGTATCGGGGAACAGGGCGATAGCGGTCCGACCAACTCGGCCAACCAGGGAATGATCTTCGGGAGCCTGGTGAACCAGTCGGAACGCGACCGCAGCGTCTTCGAAATCATCCGATCGGCCCGGGAAACGCTGGGCAACGTGCCCGGCCGGAAATTCCGAATCATGAATCCCGGAGAGATGCTGGCGACGGGCTCCCACGGCGGTTTCGAGGGAGAGATCCGGGGCAACCTGCCCCTCGAAGAACTCGACTCCCTCAGCGACCAGCTCATCGCACGAATGGAAGAGTCGGGCGGCTTCACCGACATCGACAAGACCCTCAAATTGGGACTGCCGGAAGTGCAGATCTCACCGGATCGCCAGAAGGCCGCTTCCCTCGGCGTGGACGCCGAATCCATCGCTTCCGCGGTGCAGATGATGATCGGGGGCATGGACGTCGGCGTCTTCAAGGAGGCCGGCCACCGCTACGACATCCGAATGCGCCTGGAGGAAGAGTTCCGGGACAACCCCGATGCGATCGGTGAACTCTATGTCCGGTCGAACAAGGGGCCCGTGATCGAATTGAGAAACCTGGTGGATCTCGAGACCCGGGCCGCCGCTTCGGCCATTACCCGGTCGAATCGGCAGCGCAGCGTTGGCATCCACGCCAACCTGGTGGATATCACGCTCGGGCAGGCGATCTCCCTCACGCAAGCGGCCGCGACCGAAATCCTGCCCGAGGGAACCACCTTTCGGATGGACGGCCAGGCCAAGGCCATGATGGAGGGCATGGACGATTTCCGGGTGGCGATGTTGCTGTCCATCCTGCTCATCTACATGGTTCTCGCGGCGCAGTTCGAGAGCCTCATCCACCCGCTCACCGTGATGCTTTCGCTCCCGCTTTCCATGGTGGGAGCGCTGGGCGGGTTGTATCTCACCGGCAACAGCATCAACCTCTTCAGCTTGATCGGCATCCTGCTGCTCTTCGGGTTGGTGACGAAGAACTCGATCCTTCTGGTCGACTACGCCAACCAGCTGCGGACCCAGGGCATGGAAAAGCTCGAAGCCATCGCCACCGCGGCCCCCGTGCGAATGCGACCCGTTTTGATGACGGCCCTCTCGATGATCTTCGGTGTGCTCCCCGCGGCCCTCGGAATCGGTCCGGGATCGGAGAGCCGCGCTCCGATGGCCATCGCCACGGCGGCCGGAATGTTCTCCTCGACCCTGTTGACCCTACTCGTCGTGCCCGTGTTCTACCTGATCTTCGACGACGCCGTCGATGCCATGAAACGCGGAATGCGCCGGCTCGCACGGCTGCCCGCGGAAGCCACGACGACCTCGCCCTAGACGCCCCCGACCGAACCGCAGCGCAGGGTTCGCGCAAGAGAGGCCTCCCGCGTTACGCTGGGGTTCTCATGAATGCCCTCCGAGCCTGGTTCGTACGCAATTTTTCCGACCCCCAGGTGGTCGTCCTCGCGGTCCTGCTCGTGTCGGGCGTCGCGGTGGTCGTCTTCCTGGGAGACCTCCTGGCCCCGGTCCTCGCCGGGCTCGTGATCGCGTACCTCCTGGACGGACCGACCGAAGCCCTGAAACGCCGGGGGCTCCCCCACCTGGCCGCCGTGTGCACGGTCTTCCTGGGCTTTCTCGCGGCGTCGGTCTTCGCCCTGGTGTCCGTGGTCCCGCTGCTCTCGGAACAAGTCGCCCAGTTGGCCTTTGCGCTGCCGAGCATGGTGACCGACCTGCAAGCCCTGCTCCTCACGCTGCCCGAGCGCTTCCCCCAGTTCGTAGACGCCGACCAGATCTCCGAAATGGTGACCGCACTCCGCACCGAGGTGCTGCAATCGGGCCAACAACTCGTCGCGTTTTCCTGGGAACGCCTGGGAAACGTGGTGAGCCTGCTTGTCTACGCGTTCCTCGTTCCCCTCACGATCTTCTTCTTCTTGAAGGACAAGAAGGCGATCTTCGAGTGGTTCGGCAGCTACCTCCCCGCAGATCGTGGACTGGCCCGAGAAGTCGCACGAGAGATGAACCGACGCAGCGGGGACTATGTCCGCGGCAAGGCCTACGAAATCGGCCTGGTCACCGTCGTCAGCCTGGTCACCTTCTGGGCCATCGGGCTTCGCTTCTCGATGCTCCTGGCGCTGCTCACCGGCTTGTCGGTGCTCGTCCCCTATATCGGGGTGGCCGTCGTCACGGTGCCCGTCGCCCTGGTCGCTCTCTTCCAGTTCGGTGTCACCGGCTCCTTCTTCGTGGCCCTGGGGGCGTACGCGGTCATCCAGTTCCTCGACGGCAATCTCGTGGCGCCCGTGCTGCTCTCGGAAGTCGTGAACCTGCACCCAATCGCCGTGGTCGTCGCGATCCTGATTTTCGGCGGAATCTGGGGCTTCTGGGGGTTGTTCTTCGCCATCCCCCTGGCGACGCTGGCCGACTGCGTCCTGCGCGCCTGGCCCTCCAGCCTGCCCGCCGCCGAAGAAGCCGAACCCCTCTGACGCTTCGGCCTCAGAATCCCAACTCGGACAACTCCACCGGCCGCGCCTCATCGATGGAACGGTGAGCGGCTACGCCGACCGCCACGGCCAGGCTCCCGGCCCGGGCATCCACGGCGACTGGCCCCTCTCCTCGAACCGCGTCGAGAAACGCCCGGTGCTCGTAGTAGGTCGCCCCATGATGAAAACCCGCCTCGAGTACGGCCGCGTCCACGTTCACGTGCCGGGTCTCCCAGGCCCGTGTTTCCCGCACGCCGGTGGCCACGTCGCCGCTCGGAATGAAGCACTCGACGAGTCCACGGTCCCCGACCACCGTAATTTCCTGCTCGTTGCGCGCGGCCTCGGCAAACATGCAGAGATCGAGCATCGCGCGCACCCCGTCTTCGTAGTCGACAATCACGAACGCGTTGTCGAGAATATCCGGAGTTTCTCCGGCGTATCGCTCCTCGAGGTGATTGACGTCCTGCCCGCCCGAGGCGTAGACACGCACAGGCGGAGTTTCCACGATCCAGTTCATCAGGTCGAAGAAGTGACAACACTTTTCGACCAGGGTGCCCCCGGTGTTGCGATTGAAACGGTTCCAGTCGCCCACCTTCGGAAGAAATGGAAACCGGTATTCGCGAATCGCGACTCGTTGGAGTTGTCCGGCCACCCCCGAGCGAAGGTTCTCCACCATCGCTCCCACGGGCGGCATGTAGCGATATTCCATCCCGACCCAGACGACCCCGGCATGCGCCGCAGCGCGTTCCTCGACATGCCGGCAATCTTCGAGCGTGGTGCACAACGGCTTTTCGACCAGGATGTGCAGGTCCGTGCCGAAGAGATCTTCGAGGATCGGAGCATGCGTAAAGTTCGGTGTCGACACGACGACGGCATCGACCTCACCGCTGGAAAGGAGGTCCCGGTAGTCCTCGAAAACCCGCAGTTCGTGCCCGGCGGTCTTTTGGCCGAGTTCTCGGGACGGCCCATGGGGGTCGGCGATGGCCGTCACCCGCGCGCCGTCCACCAGGGCGATGTTGCGGATGTGCTCGAACCCCATCATCCCGGTTCCAATGACGCCGTAACGAATTTCTTCAGGCACTCCCGTGTTCTCCGGTGGGCACAACGGCGGGTCGGCAGGGCTCGACGAGTAGCGTCAATCGATCGACTTCACGCACGCGTAGCGTCTCGCCGGCATCCGCGCTGTCCTTCGCATCCGCGAGGCGGGCCCGCCAGCGCTCGGCGCCAAACCGGACGAAGCCCGCCGGGCAAAGGGGCGTGTCGGCCTCCACGAGCGCACCGCGCATCGCAGCCGCACCGTCGGTAGGACCCGGTCCGTAGGCGTGCCTCAGGCGGGGAAAGAGGAGGAGGTCCTTCGCGACCAATGCCGCTACGAGCGCCCCCGCCACCCAAACCGGGAGGGTTTCGTACCACGCCAGCATTCCCAGAACCACGGTGGCCAACATCCAACTGGGGAGTTGGAAGACGAGGTAGCGGAGAAAGACCGGCATGCTGCGGCGAAGGATATCGGGGGTAGACCGAGGAGAAAAGCAGGCGCAAGGCAACTGCAACTCCGGGGCCCCGCGCGCCCCCGCGCGCCCGTTTTAGTCGGAAATGCCCCTTTCGCTATCCTGCCCTTGGAGTGTTGTCCATGCGCGTCCTCCAATTCATGTTGCTTTTGCTGCTGCTCATGCCCCGAGTCGGATTCGCCGTTCTCGTCACCTCGGAACCCGGTACCGACAGTGCGCCAGCCGACGATCCGGGGTGGGCCCACCTGGGCACACGCACCGGAACCAACCCCGCGGGCCAGGCGGCCAACGGGCTGACGCTCATCTACATGGGCCATGGTTGGGTGCTCACGGCGAAGCATGTCGGCGAGGCCGACCTGCGCCTGGGCGGCCAGACCTACCCGCGAGTGCCCGGAAGCGCGTCCACCTTTACGAGCGGCAACGGCCAACAACCCGATCTCCTGGCATTCCGGGTCTCCGGAAACCCCGAACTGCCTGACCTCCCCGCGTTGGAAATTCGAGACGTCTCGATGGCCATTGGCGACGACGTGGTGATGATTGGCCGCGGCCAGAACCGCGGTTCGACCACCATGTGGTTCGGTCCCGACCTGGCCATGCACCACGGATGGCTCTGGGCCCCCGGCGCCGCGATGCGCTGGGGCACCAACCGGGTCACCGCCCTCGAAATGGACCCCACGGATACGACCCACTCCATCGTCTTCGACTTCACCGAGCCCGGGGAGCCCGGAGCCACGGCCCACGAGGGCCAGGGAGTAGTCGGCGATTCGGGTGGCGCCATTTTTACAAAGAGCGGTTCCACCTGGGAGTTGGCCGGCGTCCTCTTCGGCGCGGTGCAGTTCGAAGGTCAGAACCCGGCGAGTTCACTCGACGGCAATCTGAGCCTCGCCGCCGACCTCTCCTACTACCGTTCCCAGATCCTTCCAATCGTGCGCCCCGAATGCAGCGACGAGATCGACAACAACGCGAACGGCTTGATCGACTACCCCGCGGACTGGGGCTGCCCCAGCCCCTCGGACGACTCCGAGGGCGGTACCGAACTCCCCGGGCTGTCCTCGATGGGAGTCGCCTTCCTGGTGTTTTCCATCGGCGCGTGGAGCGTGGCCTGGCTATGGCGGAAGAACCCGCCGCAAAAGGTCCACCTCAGGGATTCGCCTCGACACTCAGGGTGAGTTGCGCGTTCACCTCGACGGTCCCCGCTTCGACCGGCGTGGGCACGGCCGCGCTTCGAGCGGACATCATCTTGATCGACCGTTGAGGGGACACCACCGAAACGCCGCCCTCTTCCACCGAGATCACTCGCCCGATTTTCAGATCCAGTGCCGCAGCGATGGCCTCGGCCTTTGCCCGCGCCGTGGCGGCCGCCCGGCGCAGGGCCTGGGCGCGCGTGGGCTCCTCGTCGGCCAGGTCGAAATGCAAGCGCTCGATCCGATTCGCGCCCTTGGAGGTCGCGATGTCGATGATTCGCCCCACCCGATCGAGTTTCTGGGTCTCGACCCGCACGATGTTGGAGGCAGTAAACCCTTCCTGCTCCCGCGGCCCACCGTCTTTCGGGTACCGGTAGCGTGGCGTAAGCGAGTAGTTGACCGTCTGGATCTGCAACGCCTTCCCAAAAGCCTCCCGGAGCGCCTCGATCGTCGCTGCAGCCTTTTCGGCATTGCGCTGGGCCGCGCGCCCGGCCTTCGGATCCTCGGTGGTCACCCCGATGTCGACCGTCGCTCGATCGGGCTCCACCGAAAGAGTCGCCTCTCCCGTGACCCGGATCACGGGGGGCTCGGAGGACGCCGGGCAAGCGAGGGAAAACACGGCGAACCCCGTGGCGGCAAGAAGAATCACTCGGCGCATGTGTATCTCCCGGAGAGACTTTCGGGACGAGACGGCTTTCATAGCTTTTCGATAACCGTGTCGCGGAAACCGAGGAGACCCTTTCGAAGCCCCTCGGGATCGAACGCCGGCGGCGGCATCACGATGCGCGAAACGCCGATGTCGGCGTAGCGCTTCACGTCGTCGATGTCTCGCGGTGCCCCCCCCACGCTGATCTCCACCTCGGAGGGGTCTCGACCGATCTTGTCACACTCGTCTCGCAAGGCGGACAACAGGACCTCGAGCTTGGCGATGTCGCCGCCCGCAGGAAAAAAACCATCGCCGACGCGTGCGGCGCGGCGCGCCGCTCCCTCCACGTGCCCCCCAACGAGGATGGGGACACCGCCTTCCTGGACGGGCTTCGGGTAGGACTCCAGCGCGGACCAACGGTGAAACGTTCCCTCGAAACTACAGGTCTCGGGCTTCCAGAGTTCCCGAACTGCGCGAATCGCCTCCTCGGTCCGGGCCGCCCGTTCGCGGAAGGGGATACACAGCGCATCGAATTCTTCCTCGAGCCAGCCAATGCCCGCCCCGAACAGGGCACGCCCTCCGGAGAGTTGGTCGAGGGTCGCGATCTCCTTCGCGATGTACAGCGGATGGCGCTGGGGAACGATCATCACGCCGGTACCGAGTTTCACGGTCTCGGTAACGCCGGCGAGAAAGGCCAGCGGGAGGATCGGGTCGGGAATCGGGGCCGTTTCGTCACCCGGCATCTTGCCGCTCGGGCTGTAGGGGTACTCCGACTGGTAGCCCTTGGGAACAGCGACGTGCTCAACCGTGAAAAGAGATTCGATCCCCGCTTCTTCGGCACAGCGCCCAAGATTGGTGAGGGGGTCGGGCGTCCCGAAGGGGCCGACGTTGACGAACATGAGTCCAAATTTCATGGGGGAATCTCCTGTGAGGGGACGGGGCAGTATGCCGAGAGCCGCAGCCCTTGCGCAAGACGGTCTTCAACCGAAGATCGCCGGTTTCCGATCGAGCCACGGGCACGCATCCTCGAGCTGTCCCGCCAGCCGGAAGAGCGTCGCCTCGTCGCCGTAACGGGCGATGCATTGCATCCCGATGGGAAGACCGCTCTCGCTCCAGGCCAGCGGCAGCGAAACCGCCGGTTGCCCGGTGACGTTGACCGGCGGCGTGAAGGGGAAGGCACGTCCCTGGCGCCGCTGCACTTCCCGCGGTTCAAGATGGACGGGATCGATGTGTCCAATGGGCGGGGGGACCGTGCCCATCACGGGCGTCAGCATCACGTCGCAGTCTTCGTAGAAGGAGAGAATCTCCCGACCGAGGGTGCGCAGGCTCCGAAAGGCCTTCATCACCGTTTGCCCGTCGATCTTGCGCCCGAGGTGGATGCTGCCCCAGGTGAGGCTTTCGAAATCCTCCTCGATCGGCTCGCGGCCATCCCGCTCTACCGTCTCGTCGATGCGGCAGGCCATGTTCGCCGAGCCAATCGCCCCCTGGGCGCGGTAAAGGGCTCGCCAATCGAGTTGGATGTCTCGCTCCTCCACCTCGTGACCGAGTTCTTCCAGGAGCGAGGCCGTGTTCTCCAAGGCCTGGCGCACCTCGCTGTCGATGGGTCGACCGTTCGGAGTCGCAGAGGAAAACCGAATGCGCAGCGTTCCCGGTGGCGTCGTCACCTCGTCGAGATAGGGGCGCTCCTTGGGCGCTGGCGCATAGGGCGACGCCGCTTCGGGATACCCGGTGGCATCGAGCATGGCCGCGCTGTCGCGAACCGAACGCGACACCACGTGATCCACGGACATCCCGTTGACGCGATCGCGATCGCCGTCTTCGGCGCCCGACACGTTCGGATTGCGATCCCGGGTGGGCTTCATGCCCACGAGCCCGCAACAAGCCGCGGGAATGCGGATCGAACCCAAGCCATCGCTGGCGTGGGCCAGCGGAACCATCCCCGCCGCGGTCGCGGCGGCCGCCCCACCGCTGGAACCACCGGCAATGCGTTCGGGATCCCAGGGATTTCGGCACGGACCCAGCAGCGCCGATTCGGTGGTGCCGGTGATCCCGAATTCGGGGGTATTCGTCTTACCGAGAATCACGACCCCCGCGGCCCGGTACCGACGAACGAGTTCGCTGTCCTCGGCGTGCACCTCGTCTTTCAGGAAGTGGCTCCCACTGGTACGCGGCATTCCGGCCACCTGGACGCCCAGATCTTTCACCAGGAACGGAACCCCCCGGAAGGGGCCCTCCGGGAGGTCTCCTTTCGCGTCGCTTCGCGCCTGGTCGAATGCACGATAGACGACCGCGTTGAGTTTCTCGTCGTGCTTCTCGATCCGCTCGATGGCTTCATCGACGAGTTCCTGCGGGCTCACTTCTTTGCGCCGGACGAGATCCGCCAGGCCCAACCCGTCCCGATTGGCATACTCTTCCATCGTTTCCCTCCTCGGCGGCGACGCCGGCTAGACCGGCTGGAGAACCAGGGCCTGGCTGGCCCCCACCTCGCCGGTGTAGGGCTGTCCCTCGCCCATGGAATCGCTGGCGATCTCGATCCGAAACCGCCCCTCCAACGATACAGCACGGGCTTCGGTCTCGAAGTTGACCACGACCGTGCGCCGATCCCCCGGAAAATCCCGCTCCCAGGCCAGGACCCCCTTCGGAACGTCGAGCAGCGAGAACCCCCCGAGCCTCAACGCCGGCGACGCACGACGGGCTTCCAGGAGCCGCTTGTACAGGTGCAGCATCGAGGCCGGGTTCTCGCGTTGGCTCTCGGCACTGCGCGCCCCCGGTTCCGGCGGCCACGGGAGCCAGGGCTCCGGTCCCCATTCGTGCCCCGGCGCCGCACTCCAGGGCAGGGGCGCCCGGCAGCCGTCGCGACCCCCGGGATCCACCACGCGCTCTTCCGGGACCACCGCGTCTTCGAGCCCCAGCTCTTCTCCCATGTAGAGAAAGGGAGTCCCGCGCAGGGTGAGCAACAACACCGCGGCCGCCCGGGCCCGGGCTTCCGAGCCATAACGCGTTCGGTGCCGTGGCTGGTCGTGATTCGAGAGGACCCATGTCGGCCAGGCCTCCCGTGGATCGAGTTCCGCGTGGGTCACCTCGATACGCTCGCGCCAGGCATCGGCCTCCCAGGGCGCAAAGAGGGGCGGGAAGTTGAACGACATGTGGAGTTCATCGCCCTGGCCGTAGTAGCTCGCCACCTGCTCGGTAAACAACAAGCCCACCTCTCCCACCATGGCGCGATCGCCGGGATAGGAATCGAGCAGTGCGCGTATCCGACGCAGGTAGTCGTGGGTGATTTCTTCGTGGTTGAGCGCGCAGTGGGGAACGGCCGCGAACTTCCCCTCGACGTCCGGGAGATCGGGATCCTTGCCGATGTTGTGAATGACGTCGGCCCGAAAGCCATCGACCCCCCGGTCCAACCAGAACCGCAACACGTCGTGCATCGCCGCTTCCACCTCGGGCTCCGCCCAGTTGAGATCCGGCTGTTCGGCGAGAAACGAATGGAGGTAGAGCTGCCCCGTCGCCTCGTCGAGAGTCCAGGTGGGGCCGTGGGTAAAGGCCGCGACCCAGTTGTTGGGAACTTCGCCGTTCGGTCCCGGATCGCGCCACACGTACCAGTTGCGCTTCGGATGGGTCGGAGACGACCTCGCCGCCTGAAACCAGGCGTGCTCATTGGAGCTGTGCGCCGGCACCCAGTCGATCATGACCCGCAGCCCCCGTTCGTGAGCCGCCGCCAGGATCGCGTCGAAATCTTCCAGGCTTCCAAACACCGGGTCGACGTCGCAGTAATCCGCGACATCGTAACCAAAGTCCTTCATCGGGGATCGAAAAAAGGGCGACAACCAGATCGCGTCGACCCCCAACCAGGCGAGGTAGTCGAGCCGTTCAAGAACTCCCGCCAGGTCTCCCACGCCGTCGCCATCGGCGTCGGAAAACGAGCGCGGATAAATCTGGTAGACCACGGCGTTCTGCCACCAGGGCGCTTCGTCGCGAACCTTCGAATCCGGCATGGCGCCTTCTCCCTCCTCTTGCTGGCCGACTGGAGATTGTGCCAGACTCGACGAGGCTCCGATCCCCCTCCACTCCGCGAAAGGTCCCCCCATGGAATTCAGCCTCGCCGAGGTTCACGACGCGATTGCCTCGGCCATCCCCGAGCGCGAAGCCCTGGTCTTCCGGGACCGGCGCCTCCAATACGGCGAACTGCGCGATCGCTCCCGCCAACTCGCAAACTACCTGCTTTCCCGGGGCCTGGAGGTTCGGGCCGAACGCGCGGAACTGGAGGGACACGAATCCGGCCAGGACCACCTTGCGATCTACTGCTACAACGGCAACGAGTACGTCGAGTCCATGCTGGGTGCCTTCAAGGCCCGGGTCGCTCCGCTCAACGTCAACTACCGGTACGTCGAAGAAGAACTTCTCTACCTCCTGAAGGATTCCCAAGCCCGGGCCATCGTTTATCACGCCGAGTTCGCCCCCACCCTGGAAAAAGTGCGACGCGAGTTGCCCCATCTCGAGGTTCTGCTGCAGGTCTCCGACGATTCTGGAAACGAACTCCTGCCCGGGGCGGTCGACTACGAGGAGGCCCTCGCGTCGTCCTCCACCGAGCGCCCGGACGTTCAATGGTCTCCGGACGACCTCTATATCCTCTACACCGGCGGAACCACGGGAATGCCCAAGGGCGTCCTGTGGCGCTCGGCCGACATCTACATCGCCGCCATGGGAGGACGAAAGTTCGACGGCAGCGAGCAGGACTCGTTGGAGGAAATCGTCGAAGCGGCACGCGGGGGTGGGCATCAGCGCAGCATGCCGTCTCCGCCCCTGATGCACGGCGCATCGCAGTGGGTGTCTTTCGGCCTCATGGGGGGTGGGGAAACGATCATCCTCCAGGACAA
>JAZAOF010000074.1:0-7263 GCA_036228265.1 Myxococcota bacterium
CTTTCTCATCGACGTCGAGCGAGTAGGAATCCTTCATCGTAAATTCGCGCACGCGGAGCAGGCCACTCTTGGGCCGCGCCTCGTCGCGGTACTTCGTCTGGACCTGGTACCAGGCTTGCGGCAGTTGCTTGTAGGAGCGGATTTCTCCCGCGAGGTGAGCAAAAACCTCTTCGTGGGTCATGCCCAGGGCGAGATCGGTCCCGCGTCGGTCCTGGAGGCGAAACATCTCTTCGCCGATGGAGTCCCAACGCCCTGACCGCTTCCACAATTCTGCCGGGTGAACGGTCGGGAGAAGAAATTCCTGGGCCCCGATCCGGTCCATCTCCTCGCGCGCAATGTTGGCCACCTTGCGAACCACGCGAACACCGAGGGGGAGGACCGAGTAAACCCCGGCCATCAGTTGGCGAATGAAACCCCCACGAACGAGAAGTTTGTGGCTCACGGCCTCGGCATCCGCCGGGTCGTCACGCAATGTCGGAATGAAGTTCTCAGACCAGCGCACGGGGTTCTTCTCCGAAAGAGGGCCGCGAGGATAGCAACCGGGTGGCTAGAATCCCCGGGTCTAGAGGGCCGTACCGTGGCCTCGAATGAAATCGGTAAATGCACCCGAAAGCCGTTCGGTCACCGGCCGCCCACCGGCGCTGCCGATGGCTTGACCATCGAGCGTTGCCACGGGAACGATGCGGGCGCCTGTCCCGCTCAAAAAGACCTCTTCGGCGTCAAACAGATCGAAACGCCCGAGACTCTCCACCCGGTGGGGCAGCGCCATGGCCTCCGCGATCTCCAGGAGACTGGCACGGGTAATCCCTTCGAGAGCCCCGTCGGTGACTGGGGGCGTGCGCAGAACACCGCGACGGACGCAGAAGACATTGGCCACGCTCGCCTCGGCCACGCAGCCGGCGGCGTTGAGGAGCAACGCTTCGTCGGCACCCCGCAACCGCGCCTCTCGTTTCGCGAGGACGCTGTTGAGATAGTTGAGGCTCTTGATCCGCGGATCGAGAACGTCCGGCGAAGGCCGGCGCAGGCTCGAGGTCACCAGGTCGATACCGGATCGTTGCTTGGACTCGGAGTACAGTCGGACCTCGTCGACGATGCAGACGATGCGCGGGCTCTTGCACAAGGTCGGATCGACCCCGAGCGCCCCGTCACCCCGGGTCACGAGAAGCCGGATATAGGCCTCTGGACGTCCATAGGCCCGGGCGGTCGCCAATAGGATTTTTTCGACTCCGGCGAGCCCGCCGGGGATTTCTATCCCCAGGGCACGCGCCGCAACCCCGAGCCGGCGCAGGTGATCCGGCAGCCTGAAGATCGCCCCCGCGTAGACCCGGAGCCCCTCGAAAATGCCGTCCCCGTAGAGGAGGCCGTGGTCGGTCACCGGGATGCGCGCTTCCGCTCCTTCGACGATCTCGCCGCCGATCCAGACCTTCATTGCCTTTCCTCCCCGCCCGCGAGTCGCTCGCCAATCGTCCCGGCGGCCGACGCGAGGTGCTCGCTCAAGCGCTCGCCCCCGAGCGCTTCGAAATTCGCCGAGGCTGCGCCGAGGGCGACTACCCCGGCGACACGTCCGCGTCGCAAGACGGGTGCCGCCAAAACCGACAGCCCGGAAATCCACTCGTCCCGGTTGCTGGCCCAGCCCCGACCGCGCACGCGTCTCACCTCCGCGTCCAACGCCTGGGGGTCGACGTTGGTTTGACGGGTAAACGGAGTAAGGGCCGAATCCTCGCCTGGGCGCGGCGGCGCCGCGATCTGGTCGGGGGCAAAAGCCAGGTAGAGCTTGCCCGCGGCCGTGGCGTGAACCGGAACCCGGGAGCCCACCTGGGGAGCCGCGCGCAAAAAGCCCGTGCCCTCGGCCTTGTCGAGCACCACGAGCTCGCCCGCGCGCGCCACGACCAGAAAAAAAGTCTCTCCCAGGGCTTTGGCCCGGGCTTCCAGGACGGGCCTTGCGGCAGCGACGATGGGTTCGCGATCGACGACGCCCAGCCCGAGTGCCAGCAGCCCCATGCCCGCCCGATAACGGCCGCGTTCATCGCGCTCCACCAACCCACGCCTCCCCAGCGAGCGCAACATCCGGTGGGCGCTGGACTTCGGGAGCCCGAGAGCCCGACCGATGGCCGTCACGCCCTGGGGCTCGGCCACGTCGTGCAGGTGAAAGAGCAGGTCAACGGCCTTTTCGACACTCGTCGCAGCGGCTTCCAACGGGGCCCTCCTCGGATCGAAAACGATTGATCCGGACGATCCAATTTGTTCCAAATATGATACTCGGTTTCGCATGCTGGAACAATATGGATGTAAGGCGATTCAGATAGCTCTCACGGGCTCATCCTTTCCGTTTCCCTCGCGGTCGGCTAGGCTCGGCGGCGCCGCGGATCGACCGAGCCGCGTCGTCTCGCTCCCCCATACAAAATTTGTTTGTGGCCGAGTGCCTTGGCGCGCCAGTGCGGCGCCAGCGGCGCAACGGCTCAAAAGCCCCCGTGGGATCGAGGATGGGATTGGCCGATTTCGAGATCATCGACACCGAACAGGACCTTCGCGACCTCGCCAAGCTGCTTCTCGAGGAAAAGGTGATCGGCGTCGACACCGAAGCCGACAGTTTTTACCACTACTACGACAAGACCTGCCTCGTCCAAATTGCGTCGGCACGACATTCCTACCTCGTCGATCCGCTCACCATGGGCGGACCCGCAGCCCTTGAGCCGCTCGGGCCCGTATTCGCTTCGCCCAAGATCGAGGTGATCTTCCACGCCGCCGAGTACGACCTCTACATGCTGAAGAAGGACTGTGGCTTCGAATTCTCGAACCTCTTCGACACGATGCTGAGCGCCCAACTTCTCGGCTATCCGTCCATCGGGTTGGCGGCCCTGATCGAGCACCACTTCGGCGTGAAACTCGCAAAGCACGAACAGCGATCGGACTGGTCGAGACGCCCGCTAACACCGCGTCAACTCGAATACGCGGTGGGCGACGTCACCTACCTGATTCAACTGACCAAGATCCTGCGCCGCGAGCTCATCAAGGCCAAGCGGATCGAATGGGCCGAGGAAGAGTTCGAAACGCTGATGGCCCGCGAATGGGTTGCCAGGCCTTTCGACAAGCTGGGATACCTGAAGATCAAGGGAGCGCGAAAACTCGACCCGGAATCGCTGAGCGTGCTGCGGCAGCTCTTCCTGGTTCGCGACAAGAGGGCGCGCGAAATCGATCGGCCGGCGTTCAAGGTGCTCGGCAACCGCACGCTACTCGAAATTTCGCAAGAAAAACCCACGACACAGCAGCAACTATCGCGGATCAAGGGAGTCAGCGACCTGATCCTACGCCGCCTGGGAGCCGAACTGCTGGCCGCCGTTGCGAAAGCCGAAGGCAAACCGCATGGTCCGATTCCACGGTCCGAGGGTGCGCCGCGCCGCAGGATGGACGGACGAACCGAGCAACGACTTCGTGCCCTCAAGAGTTGGCGTACCCCGCGCGCCGCAGAACTTAAAATGGATCCGGGAGTCCTCTGCTCCAACGCCACGCTCGAGTCCATCGCCTGGACGAACCCCAGCAACGTCAGCGAACTCCGGGACGCGCCCGGGATGAAGCAGTGGTTTATCGAGGGCTTCGCCGAGGAGATCGTGGAGGCCCTCCACGAAAAGGCGCTCCCCGCGTCGAAATCGCCCGAGCGTCGCAAGAAGCCGCGCCGCTCTTCCCAGTCCGACGCTTCCAGGACCCGGAACCCCGCCTAGCGCAAAACCAGAAACCCCCCGGCTGGTTCAATCCAGCCGAGGGGTTTCCGATTGTATGGGGATCCGGCAACCGCAGGCGAACGCGCCCGTGTAAACACCTACGGCACTTTGGCCGGATCCACACGGTGGTCTTTAGCAGCTTTCATGCCAAGAGATCCGAACTCCCAAGGCCCTGAAAAGACAAGCGTTCCGGAGATCGGGCGCGATTGAGTGTCATCCAAATGATGCATACCTGGGATCCAGGATCCGCCCTAAAAAAGCTATCTCGATTCTAAATGTTTGAATTTAAAAATCTAATTGTAAATGCATCCAAAGAATGCACCGCATCTAAAAGATGCCCCCATGGATCGTTTAGCCAGCCGGCACGAGCCCTGCTGCTTCTTGCTCTGCTGGGGGGCTGCACCGACCTCCCCGAGGTCATCGCCCATCCTGCTTCGAAGCCCGCTTTTGACATTTTCGTTGCGCCCGGCTCGGGGTCGTCTGAGCAATCCTGCGCGTGGTACGGCGATGCGCGGGACGGGGTTCTCTACTTCGGCGAGTCGGCTTTCTGGAGCGGCCTGCGGGAAACGGGCGATCCCCTCGCCGAACTCGATCATTTGGGAACGCGCCGCATCGGACGTTTCGATCTCGAGAAACGCGCGATGCTACCTGCGCTCGTCGTTGCCGAGGAGCAGGAGAGTGGAACCTGGGACGTTCTCGCTCACCCCAACGGCCGGATCTACTACACGACCTTCTTCGGGGACGCCGGCTGGATCGATCCCCTTTCGGAGCGGTCTGGACGATTCCCCCACCTCGGAAAAGGTCTGAACGAATGGGCCCGGGGACCGAATGAAACCCTACTGGTAACGCGTTACGGAGATACCGGTTTTAACGAAACGCAATCAGGGAGTTCCGAGAACACCGTCCTGTGGATTGATCCCAACGGAAGCAAGCGCGCAGAGTGGCCTCTTCCCTCGGCCGGGGAATCCGTGCTCGCGCCGAAAACCGTGGCCTGGGATCCAGTGGCCGACGAGATCTGGGTGTCCACCGATCTTCTCCCGGAACGAGCCGGCCCTGGGGGGCACCCGACCGTCGTCTTGGGCTTCGACGGCAGAGAGCGGGCCCGGATTGATGACGTCGAGGTGCAGTACGCCCGCTTCGCCGAGGACGGCACCGGCTACTTCGCCGTGTCCTCCGGCCGCACTCTCAAGCTCGCGGTGCGTCCCCCCCAGGCCAACGGCCAGGGACTCGGCGGCGCGCACTGGATCACGCTGGATACCGACTTCCACCCGAATCTCGACTTCGCTCAGAACCTCCGGCTCAGTGCCGACGGTCGCGTCCTCGTCACCACCTGGGGAGGGCGGATTTTCTCTGTCAATCCCCAAACGACCGGACGCGTACAGGTTTTCGACTTCCCTCGCGCCCGCAAAGACGGTCTCTACTACTCGGCCGTGAGCGCGGGGCGGTCCATCTGTGCCACCTACTGTGCCGGCCTCAGCGTCGTGTGCACCCGAACCGACTAGGGAGTTAGACTGCCGCGGTGTTTGCCGCACGCCGTCAGAAGCTTCTCGAGGCCATGGGCCCGGATGCCGTCGCCCTCTTCGTGGGCGCACGCCCGGCTACGCGATCCAACGACACCGAATACCCGTTCCGCCAGGACAGCGACTTCTGGTACTTGACGGGCTATGGACACCCGAGCGCGGTCGTCGCACTTCGCACCGACGGAGGCCCGGAGTTCACGCTCTTCGTCGAACCCCGCGACCCGGATGCGGAGACCTGGACCGGCTACCGCCCGGGTGTCGAAGGAGCCGTCGAGAGCTACGGGGCCGACCGGGCCTTCGCCATCGGCGACCTCGCCGGAGAACTGCCGGGGATCCTCGCCAAGGCCTCGCGCATCTACCACTCCCTGGAACGCAGCGCGGAGATCGATGCGCAATTGGTCTCGATCCTCGAGGACATGCGAAAACGTTCCAGAACCGGTGTCATCCCCGCCTCGGAGATCGTCGACCCGCGGTTACTGGTACACGAGATGCGGCTGATCAAGGAACCCGCAGAACTCGAACTCATGCGACGCGCCGCTTCGATCAGTGCCGAAGCCCATCGCGAGGCGGCCCGCCTGGCCCAGCCGGGCCGCAATGAATACGAATTGCAGGCCGCCCTCGAGTACGCGTTCCGGCGACTCGGAGGCAGCGGACCGGCCTACGGGACCATCGTTGGCGGTGGGCGCAACGCCACCATCCTTCACTACGTGGCGAACGATCAGCCCCTGGTAGACGGTGACCTGGTACTCATCGATGCTGGCGCCGAATTCGAAAGCTACGCATCGGACGTGACGCGCACCTACCCCGTCGGTGGAACATTTCAGGGTGAGGCCCGAGCGGTCTACGAAGTCGTCCTCGAAGCCCAGGAACGAGCACTCGCGGAATGTCGCCCCGGGAACGACCTCGATGCCATCCACGACACCGCCCTCCGGTCTCTCGTCGGCGGCATGATCGACCTCGGTTGGATCACGGGATCCGCCGAGGAATCGATCGAAACAGGAAGTTACAGGCCGTACTACATGCACCGCACGAGCCACTGGCTGGGCCTCGACGTGCACGACAGCGGCGCCTACACCACCGGCCGTGCAGCTCGGAAACTCGAACCCGGGATGGCCTTCACCGTCGAGCCCGGCCTCTACGTTTCCGAGAATACCCCCGACGGGCCGGCCGCCCGCTTCCGGGGCATCGGAGTCCGTATCGAAGACGACGTCGTCGTCACCCCCGCTGGCATCGAAAACCTGAACAGTGCCATCCCCAAGCACCCCGACGAAATCGAGAGCTGGGTGCGCGAAGGCCTGGCCTCAAACTGACCCCTGGATCATCACGGAGCCCCATTCCATGCCCGAGATCAAGAGACTCTTGAAGGAAGAGCGTGTCTTCAAGCCCGACAACGCCTTCACGCGCCAGGCCAATTGGAACAAGAAGACGGTCGATGAATACCGAAAGCTCGGCGCAAAGAGCCCCGAGCGCTTCTGGGCCAAAATGGCCCGAGAGAACGTTTCCTGGTTTGCTCCCTGGAAGAAGGTCCTGGACTGGAAGCCGCCCTTCGCGAAGTGGTTCGTCGGCGGAAAACTCAACGTGAGCTACAACTGCCTGGATCGCCATCTCGAGGGTGAGAACGCGTGGCGCCGAAACAAAGCCGCAATCATCTGGGAGGGGGAGCCTGGCGATTCCCGGGTGCTGACCTACGCGGAATTGCACAGGGAAGTCTGCCGGTTCGCGAACGTGATGAAGGGTCTCGGCGTGAAAAAGGGCGACCGTGTCGCCCTCTACATGCCGATGATTCCCGAACTCGCAATCGCCATGCTCGCATGCACCCGGATCGGCGCAACCCACAGCATCGTGTTCGGAGGCTTTTCAGCCGATGCCCTGCGGGACCGCATCAACGATGCCGGGGCAAAGCTCGTCATCACGTCCGATGGCGGATACCGAAAGGGTGAAGCCTTCCCCCTGAAGCCCGCTGTCGATGACGCGTGCAAGAAAACTCCCTGCGTCGAGCACATCGTCGTCGTCGAGCGTTGCGG
>JAZAOF010000075.1:0-49848 GCA_036228265.1 Myxococcota bacterium
GGGCTCCCCGCTGCGGCATACGGGGGGCGCCGAGATCTGATGTCCGAGATCGCACCGGAGGGCGGTGTCTACCAGGCTGGGACCCTCTCCGGGAACCCGCTGGCCGTGGCTGCTGGGCTCGCGACGCTTCGAGAGCTCCAGCGACCGGGCAGCTACGAGAAACTGGCCGATCGCTCGGGGCGTCTCTCCGCGGGCCTGGCCGAGCGGGCGGAGAGCCACGGCGTGGATCTGTGCACGGGCTCGCTCGGGGGAATGTTCGGTTTCGCCTTCTGCGCGGGCCCGGTCCGCAACTTCGCAGATGCCCAGGGGGCCCACCTGGGGAAATTTCAGCGCTTCTTCGACCAGATGCTCCGGGGCGGGATCTATCTGGCTCCTTCGGCGTTCGAGGCGGGTTTCGTATCACTGTCCCACAGGCGGGCGGATATCGATCGAACCCTGGATGTCGCCGAAGTGGCGCTCGCCCGGGCGGCTCGGGTCTGTTGAGGCGGGTCCCTCCCTCGGCTAGTATGCGCGCCGCCTCGCGGGGCCGGGCATGAACCTGAGCAAGTCCGGTGGTGCGTACCAGGGAGGGGTGGAAGCTTCCCTCGCGGTCGCGATCTGCGTGGGAGCCGGGGTCTGGGCCGATGACTATTTCGGAACCAGCCCCGGATTCATGTTGGCCGGGCTCGGGATTGGATTCGCCGCTTTCATCACGCGATTGATTCGTCTCACGAAAGAGTTGAACGATGACTCCGCCGACAGCGGGAAAACGAAGCAAGGAGACAACGGGCGTGATGCGTAGCTGGACACCCGACCCGATTGTGCGCGCGAATCTTGCGCTCTCGGCGACGGCCGTTCTTGCGAGCTTCGCGTTGGCCCCGCCCCGTTTCGGCGTCAGCCTTGCGGCGGGGGCCCTACTCGAGACGGTCAACTTCCGCGGGCTGCGACGAGCGACCGGGAAGCTTTTTTCGGGCGAACTCGACGGCGGTCGCTCCTGGATGATTCAAGCCAACCTACGCCTGGGGTTGCTCGCGGTGGCGATGTATTTCGTGCTCGAACTCGGGGCGAATCCGTTTGGCCTGGTTCTGGGGCTCAGCCTGATCGTTCCCGCAACGATCTGGGTGGCCTGGCGGACCGCGCCCGCCCCGCTGCCGCCCGAAGCATTCGATGTGCCGGCGCCTGACGATCCAAGCTGGGATGAATGGAACCCGTGGCTCGCCCGGGAGCGCAAACCCCGTGAAGATGACGCGGTGACCAACGAGAAGGAGGTTCGCTCGTGACGATCTACGACCCCCTTCAGAGTGTTGGCGTGCCGGTTGTCATCCAGGCCGCGGTACTCGCCTCGGTGGTACTCCTGGGCACGGGTTTCCTGGTGAAGCGGCAACTTTCGGCGGCCTCGGAAAACGGGATTGTTCCCGACGAAGGCGTGACGCTGCGAAACGTCCTCGAACTCATCGTCGACGCGATCGCCAACCTCGCCCGGGACAACATGGGCGCCGAATGGAAGCGGTGGTTCCCCTTGGTCGGCACCATTTTCTTTTTCATCCTGGTCTCCAACCTCATGGGCCTGTTCCCCGGGCTTGGCGGTGCGACGAGCTATGTCGAGACCACGACGGGCTGGGCGATCATCTCCGTGGCGATCGCGGAGTATGTTGGGGTTCGGGCCCACGGCTTTGGCTACATCAAGCACTTTCTCGGACCGATCTGGTGGTTGGCTCCGATCTTCCTGATTCTCGAGATTCCACTTCACATCGCGCGCGTACTCACGCTTTCCGTGCGCTTGCTCGCCAACATGTTCGCCGACCACACGGTCGTCGGAGTGTGGCTAATGCTCGTTCCCTTCGTGGTGCCGGCGATCTTCATGGGCTTGGGTCTCGTTATTGCGGTCCTCCAGGCGTTCGTATTTTCGCTGCTCACCATGATCTATATTGGCCAGGCGCTGGAAGAGGCTCACTAAGGAGCGAGGCTCTCTGCGCTAGATTTCGTTCGGAACCCCGCAAGCGGGTATTCCATAAGGAGAAACAACACCGTGAAAAAAATCGCCAACATCGGCTTCTGGACCCTACTTCTCGTACTCGTACTCCCGCTCGTGGCGTTCGCGGAAGGAGCCGCTGCGGATAGCGCCGTCGCGACGGGCCTACCCTGGATGGGATTCGCCATCGGCGCCGGGGTCGCGGTCGGATTCGCGGCCCTCGGCTGCGGTATCGGACAGGGCATCCTCGCGGGAAACACGACCGCGGGTATTGCTCGGAACCCGGGAGCGAGCGGCACCATGAATACGCCGTTCATCCTCGGCATGGTGCTCATCGAGTCGATCGCGATCTATGGCTTGCTGGTGGCGCTTCTCCACTGGCTGAAGCTTCCCTAGTTCCGTCGACGTCCTTGATGTCGGCCCGCGCCTAGTCGCGGGCATCGAGAGACGCCGGGCGGGAGCGCGAAGTGGGACTCACCCCGTTGGATCCCACTTCACACCCGTGCCCCCGCCCGGCGACTCGAGCCCCGCTATCCCCCGGTCCCGTATGAGGGGAACAAAGCGGAGACGCCTTGCGGCGCGTTCTTTCCAAGAGCAAGTTGCGTGCCGCCCGGGCAAACCCGTCTGCGCCTCTTTTTCGGGGGGTTCGGGCCCTGGGTCGCGTTGCCACTGCTTCCGGTGTGAACGCTTCGACACAGCCGCGCCGTGACCGGATGAACCTCCTCGGCGCTCGACGGGATTCGGCGTGTCGGTGTGTCCCCCGTTCTGGGGGGCCCATGACAGATCGGATATGTTCGAACGGCTCCGCCGCGGAGGGCGCGGGGGAAAAGGGATAGAGCCGCCGTGGAGTCGGTTGTAGGGATGCCGTGGAGCGAGGCAAGCTGATCGCGTTCGAGGGGCTGGATGGCTGCGGGAAGACCACGCAACTCGGTCGTCTCGCCGACCAACTGCGAAAGCAGGGCATCGACCCGATCGAAACCCGCGAGCCGACCGACGGCGAAACCGGTCGGAAAATCCGATCGATGGCCCGTTCCGGCGAAGGGGTCGACCCCGAGGTCGAGCTCGAGTGGTTTTTCCAGGATCGACGCGAACACGTCGACCAGGTGATCCAGCCCGGATTGGATGCCGGGCGCTGGGTCCTCTGCGATCGCTACACCCTTTCGAGCGTCGCGTACCAGGGGGGCCGAGGGCTGGACCCAGGGGCCATCCTCGAGCGGGGCGAGGCGGAGTTCCCGGTGCCGGACCTGGTTCTGCTGTTCGAACTCTCCGCGGCCCGGGGACTCGAGCGCGTTTTGTCACGAGGGGGTGTTCTCGAGCCCCACTTCGAAAAACGAGATTTTCTCGAACGCGTTTCCGTGATTTTCGATGCCCTCGATCGGCCCTACATCGAACGAGTCGACGCCACGGGGGAACGTGAGGCGGTAACCGCCGAAGTCCTGGAGGTGATCGAAAGACGTTTCGGTGTCGGTTTTTCGGACAGAAAAAGCCCCGGGTCCTATTGAGCCTACTCCAGGTGCCGTCGGAGGGCCTGGCCGGTGTGCGAGAGACGCTCGTTGCACAGCTCTTCGGGAGTTCCGGTAGCGACAATCTCCCCGCCCCCGGAGCCGCCTTCCGGTCCCAGGTCGATCACGTGATCTGCGAGCTTGACCACGTCCAGGTGATGTTCGACCACCACCACGGTATTGCCCAGGTCGACGAGACGCTGGAGCAGGGACATCAAGCCCTCGACATCTGCGAAGTGCAGACCCGTCGTGGGTTCATCGAGAATGAAGAGGGTCCCGCCGGTGGCGCGCTTCGAAAATTCGCGGGCCAGCTTGATCCGCTGGGCTTCGCCGCCAGAAAGAGTGGAGGCCGCTTGTCCCAGGCGGAGGTACCCCAACCCGACGTCGGCCAGGGCGCGGAGGGGGCGTTTTACGGCACCCGTGTTCTCGAACAACGCCAGTGCTTCCTCGACGCTCATCTCCAGGACGTCGGCGATGCTTCGGCCTTTGTAGAGAATTTCGAGAGTTTCCCGCTCGTAGCGCCTTCCGTCGCACTGTTTGCAGGTCACGAAAAGATCCGGGAGAAAATTCATTTCTACGCGAATGGACCCATCCCCGTCGCAGGTCTCGCAGCGTCCGCCCTTCACGTTGAACGAGAATCGCCCGGGTGCGTAGCCGCGGACTCGGGCTTCCGGCACGCCGGAGAAGAGACGCCGGATCGGGTCGAAACAACCGCTGTAGGTCGCGGGGTTGCTGCGCGGGGAACGGCCGATCGGAGACTGATCGACGGCGATCACCTTGTCGATGAAGTCGAGACCGCGAACGCTCTCGTGATCGCCGGGTATCGCGAGTGCCTTGTGGAAGTGGGAGGCCAGAAGGCGCTGAAGCGTATCCTCCACGAGTGTTGATTTTCCCGAACCCGACACCCCGGTCACCACTGTAAAGCGACCGACGGGGATGTGGAGATCGATGTTTTTCAGGTTGTGTTCGCGGCATCCCGCGATAACGATCTCGCGCTCGGCCGGAGGGCGTCGTTGTTCGGGCATCGCGATGTGGCGGCGCCCGGAAAGATACGCGCCCGTCAGGGATTGTTCGTTGGAGAGAAGCGACACGGGGGGACCCTCGGCCACGATGGCGCCTCCGTGAATGCCGGCGCCGGGTCCCATGTCGACCACGTGATCGGCGGTTCGAATGGTCTCCTCGTCGTGTTCGACCACGAGCACACTGTTGCCCATGTCTCGCAACCGCAAGAGACTGTCGAGCAGGCGGCGATTGTCTCTTGGATGAAGGCCGATCGACGGCTCATCGAGGATGTAGAGAACCCCCATCAAGCTCGTCCCGATCTGGGTGGCCAGCCGGATCCGCTGGGCTTCCCCTCCGGAAAGGCTGGTGCTGGGCCGGTCGAGGCTGAGGTAATCGAGCCCGACGTCGTCGAGAAAGCGCAAACGATCGCGAATTTCCACCACGATGGGTTCGGCGATCTGCCGGGCTCCGTCGGGGAGTTCGAGCTCGGCCAGGAAGGCATCGAGGTCGGCGATGGAAAGCGCAGCAAGGCGGTCGATGGACTGATCGCGGAGGCGAACGTGGCGAGCCGCCGGCCGCAGCCGAGAACCGCGGCAGTCCTTGCAGGGGCTCTCGCTTCGGTAGCGCTCCAAGCCGCGCGCCGCGCGTGCCCCGCTTTCTTCGCGTCGAACGAGTTCGCCAATCACCCCGTCCCAGGTTCTCGAGATCGAGTCTCCTTGCGCGCCGCCGGTTTCGAAATCAATCGGGGTGTCGCCGGTACCGTGCAGGATGGCCTGTCGGGCTGCTTCGGGAAGCTCCTGCCAGGGGAGATCCGGGTTCACGTCGAGATGGCTCGCGAGGGAGTTTGCAAGCCGCTGGTAGTGGCGCGCTTCGGAGCGCCCGCGCCACGGTTCGATGGCCCCCGTCGCCAGGCTGCGCTCGGGGTCGGGAACGATCCGGGAGGGGTCATAGGCCGAGGTGGTTCCCAGCCCGTTGCATCCCGGACATGCGCCCTGGGGGCTGTTGAAAGAGAGCATACGGGGTGTGAGCTCGGGCAGAGAGACGCCGCATTCGGGGCAGGCGCTGCGCCGCGAGAGCAGCCGGGGTTCTGCGCCGTCATCGAGATCGAGCCGGGCCAGCCCGTCGGCGAGTTCGAGCGCCATGGCGAGCGATTCTCGGAGCCGGGCGTGGACTCGCGCGTTGACCTGGAGGCGATCGACGACGACGTCGATGTCGTGTCGCGCCTGCCGCTTCAGCGAGATTTCCCCGGCCAGGTCCCGAACTTCGCCATCGATTCGAACGCGGACAAAGCCCTGCTTCCGGAAGGATTCGAGTTCCTTCCGGTAGCTTCCCCGTCGGCCGCGGACCACGGGTGCAAGGATGGCCACGCGAGAGCCCTCGGACAGGCCGTAGATCTGTTCACACATTTCGTCCAGGGTCTGGCTCGTGATTGGGCGGTCGCAGTCGGGACAGTGGGGTTGTCCCGCCCGGGCGAAGAGAAGCCGCAGGAAGTCGAAGATCTCCGTCACGGTCCCGACGGTGGAACGGGGATTGCGAGTGGCGCCCTTTTGTTCGATCGCGATCGCTGGAGAGAGCCCTTCGATGGCATCGACCTCGGGCTTTTTCATCTGGTCGAGGAAAATTCGCCCGTAGGTCGAGAGTGACTCGACATAGCGACGCTGGCCTTCGGCATAGAGAGTGTCAAAGGCGAGCGAAGATTTGCCAGAACCCGAGGGCCCCGTGACCACGACGAGTTTTTCCCGAGGAATTCGCACGTCGAGGTCGCGCAGGTTGTGTTCCCGGGCTCCGACGACCACGATTTCACTGGGTCCATCGTTGCCGGGATAGGCGTTCGGGGTGGGGGTTCTGGGCGACGGAGGATCGCGGGGCGGAATGGCCGAGCTCAGGGTGCCGCCTTCGTTTCGTTGAGCAGGCGCGAAGTCTCGGAGAAGAGGCCCTTGCGTTGGATGTAGGTCTGATCGCGGAGCGTGTCGATCCACCGGGCGTATTCTTCTTCGGTCTTGCTCTGGAAGACCTCCTGGTAGATTTCGGGGCCAACCGCATCGAGAGTGATCGCGGAGTGGCCCTTGCGCGCCACGACCATCAGCAGGTTGCAGCCGAAGTTGGTCGCGATGACCGTGCTCACCTCCCCATCGCCAAGACTCTCGAGCGTCGGAGCCATCCAGGCCGCGACATCCGAACCGTGGATCCAGCCGATGTCGCCGCCGGACTCGGCCTTGATCGCCGAATACTTCCGAGCGACGTCTACAAAACTGGTCTTGCCGGCGATGATCCTCTCGCGTTCTTTCTCGAGCACCGGGCAAGCGTCGGCGTGACCGCGCAACACGCCGGCACCGGCGGGCATCATGATGTGCCGGAGATGGATCTGGTCTCCCCCGACGTGTTGATCGCCGTAACGTTCGAGGTAGATTTTTTCTACCTCTTCGGGTTCGACGCGGATCCGCGACCGGATCATGGTGTTGAGCACCTTTGAGCGTTCGATCTCGTGCTTGATCTGCTTGCGGTAGGTCGAGAAGGGAATCCCATGGGCGGAAACGCCGCTGGCCAACTGGTTCAGGGTCAGCCCGTTCTCGTCGGCAATTTTCGTGATGGCGGCGTCCAACTCGGCCTCGTCGATGGAGAGTTCCGTTCGCTTCACGACGTGGTCGATGATCTTCCCCTCGATCAGGCGCTCGAGGGCCTCCGCCCGCATCATGGCGATCTCGGAATCCGTAAGCCCCGCCTGGCGCATCTCGGCTTCGAGGGCTGCTGAAATCTGGTCGACGTCCGAAATCAGGACGATGTCGCTGCCGACCTGGGCCGCGATGCCGTCCACGACCTGTTCGGTCGCAGTGCCGGGGGTCGCGGGCAAAAGCCCGAAGAGGCCCAAGGCGGCGGCGAGGCGAGTTCGAAAGCGGGAGAACGACATCCCGCGATTCTAGCGATCCGGGGGTCGGAGCCCACCGCGGCGCGCCAGGCACGCTAGCCTTTCTTGGATGGAAGCCCCGCCCCCCGCACAGCCTCCGATCGAGCGTCGCCGCGTTCGCGCCAACGGTCTCGAGTTTGCCGTTGCGACCAGTGAGGCGCAGCAGAGCGGCGGCCGCTTGGCGCTTTGCCTACATGGCTTTCCCGAGTGCTGGCGCTCCTGGATCCACCAGTTTCCCGTGCTCTCGGAGCTGGGCTACCGCGTCTGGGCGCCGGACATGCGAGGCTACGGCGAGACGTCGCGGCCCGGTCAAACTGCCGAATACGCGGTCGAAAAGCTCGTGGACGACGTTTCGGGCCTGATCGACGCCGCCGGCGCGGATTCGGTCACGGTGATCGGACACGACTGGGGTGCCATCGTGGCCTGGTATTTCGCGATGCGGCGCCCGAGCGAGCTGGAACGGCTCGTCATCATGAACGTTCCCCACCCGGCCGCTGCCGGCGAAGGGTTCAGCTGGCGCCAGCTGGCGCGCTCCTACTACATGTTCTTCTTTCAGCTGCCGTGGCTTCCCGAGCGCCTGCTCTCCCGGGTCGACCCGAACCGCGTTCCTGAGGGGCTTCGGTCCGGCATGGTGAACCCCCAGAACGTCGATGCCGACACGGCGCAGCTCCTGACCGACAATTTCTCCAGCCCGGGGCGGGTGAAACCGATGCTCGACTACTACCGGGCCCTGATTCGGGGCGGAGGCGCTCGTCGCCAGTCCAAGCTGGGGTTTCCCGTGATCGAAACGCCGACCCTAATGATCTGGGGCGTGAACGACGTGGCGCTGACGGTCCAAACCACCTACCCGACGAGCAAATACGTCCGGGACCTGACCCTGCGGTATCTCCCCGAGGCGAGCCATTTCGTGCAGCAGGACGCTCCGGTCCTGGTGAACCGGTTGCTCGCGCACTGGCTTCGAGGCGAGCCGGTCCCCGAAGAGGGCGAGGCCGAGGGCGTACACGTCGCTACGCGCGCCTAGAGATCTGCCAGTTCTCTTAAAATTTGGATATTTATATCAAATTGTATTTTTATAGATATTGATAACAGTATCTATTAATATTCCATTTTCTACTCTCGAGCGGAGAGATACGTGCCGGACCCCTCGCGTCCGGCACCGGGGGGTCGTATCGATGGCGAAGCGCCGAAACCCGGACCAGGTCCGGTCGGACCTGTTGGAAGCCGCTGCGAAGCTCATTGCCCACCAGGGCCTCGGGGCGACCAACAGCAACGAGATTGCCAGGGAGGCGGGGGTCGGCGTGGGTTCGTTCTACCGCCACTTCCGCGACAAATGCGATCTTTTCGAGTCCCTGCAACGAGAGATGACCCACGCCATGCGGGATCGGACGCGGAGCGCGGCGGCCACCGCCAAAAGCGTGGAAGGCCAGGTGAGAGCGCTCGTTGAGGCCAGCGTGAAACTGGCCGAGGAACGCCCGGAAGCCTTCCGCGTGTTGGCCTCTACCGGGGGGCCGCGCTCCCCGGTTCGGCTTTCCCGCAAACCCGTGGAAAAGCGGCTGGCGGAGATGCGCGCAGGTGGGCTTCTGGATTCATCGATTGACCCCGCCGTCGCGGCCAAGGGCTTCGAAGTGATGCAGGAGGGGGTTCTCGCCTGGTGGCTGGAGGACCCGCGTCGAGCAAAACGCGCTTCGGTCATAGAGACACTCGTTCGGCTTCACCCGGCCCTCGCCGGAAATTCAACTCGCGAAGCCACCGAGGCGGAGTAGGACCTCGCGAGCGGAGTCGAGAAGCACACGCGGACCCGCCCCAAGCGGAGGACAGGGCGCGTAGATCTTGTGGTCCGGGCTCACGCGGAGACCCAGGTCGGGATCCTGGAGCGCGGCGACCAAGCGATCGGGGTTGAGCTTGGATGTCCCCGCCGCCTGGAAGACAAACTCGCCCCGCACGATCTCGACGGACGCAATTCCGAGTGGGCGCGCCAGGATCTTGAGGCGAATCACCCCAAGAAGATTGAGCGCCTCTTCGGCGAGGGGGCCGTAGCGGTCCAGCAACTCGTCTCGAACCCGCTCCAGGTCCTCGTCGTTTCCGGAGCCGGCCAGGCGCTTGTAGAGAACGAGCCGCTGGTTGACCTCGGGTACGTACTTTTCGGGGAGCCGTGCCGTGACCGGAAGGCGGATCTCGGGATCGATCGGAACTTCGCGAAGGTGCCCCCTCAGTTCTTCGATCGTCTCTTCCAGCATCTCCATGTACGTGTCGTAGCCGACGGCCAGTAGGTTGCCCGACTGTTCTGCACCCAGGAGGTTGCCGGCCCCGCGAATTTCGAGGTCCATGTTCGCCAGCCGAAATCCGCTCCCGAGTTCCGCCAGGTCCTGGATCGCTTCGATCCGGCGTTGGGCGTCGTGGGAAAGCGCATCCTCGGGCGGAACCAGCAGGTAGGCGTAGGCACGGTGGTTGCCGCGCCCAACGCGTCCGCGAAGTTGGTAGAGCTGGGCGAGGCCGAAGGCGTGGGCGTTGTTGATCAGGATCGTGTTGGCGCGAGGCAGGTCCAGGCCACTTTCGATGATCGTCGTGGAGAGCAGGACGTCGAATTCGCCCTTGAGGAAGGAGAGCATTCGGTCTTCCAATTGGCTCTCCTTCATCTGGCCGTGAGCGACGCACACGCGAACCTCGGGCACTGCGTTTTCGAGCAATTCCGACAGGTGGTCCAGGGTGCGGACGCGGTCGTTCACGAAAAAGACCTGGCCGCCGCGTTGAACTTCGCGGAGGATCGCATCCCGGATGAGTTCGGGGCTGGATCGGCAGACCTGGGTCCGGATCGCATAGCGATCCTCCGGCGGCGTATCGATCACCGAGAGTTCTCGGAGCCCGGTAAAAGCCATCTGCAGTGTTCGCGGGATCGGTGTTGCCGTGAGCGTGAGGACGTCCACGGTCTTCTTGAGTTTCTTGACGCGCTCCTTGTGCGCCACGCCGAAGCGGTGTTCTTCGTCGACCACGAGAAGCCCGAGGTCGCGAAACTGGATGTTCTTGTGGAGCAGGCGGTGCGTGCCGACCACCACGTCGATGACCCCCGATGCCATCCCCTCGCGAATGACCCGGGCTTCGGCCGTCGACTTGAAGCGCGAGAGGGATTCGACGCGGATGGGATAGCCCTCGAAGCGCTCCCGAAACGTGGCCTCGTGTTGTTGGCAGAGGAGCGTCGTGGGCACGAGGATGGCTACCTGCTTGCCGTCGAGGGCCGCCCGGAAGGCCGCCCGGATGGCCACCTCGGTCTTGCCGAAGCCGACATCCCCGCACACGATTCGGTCCATGGGGCGGGACTGCTGCATGCCGCCGAGAACGTCCTCGATGGCGGCGCGCTGTCCGGGGGTCTCCTCGAAGGGAAAGCCCGCCTCGAATTCGTCGAAATACGCGTCCCGGGGCGAGAACGCGTGGCCGGTAGCCACTTCCCGAGAGGCGTGGACCTTGAGCAGCTCGGCGGCCATGTTGCGCAGCGATTTTTTGACCCGTCCCTTGGTCCGCTCCCAGCTACCGCCGCCGAGGCGGTCGATCCGGGGTTTCAGGCCGTCGCCGGCGGCGTAGCGCTGGACCAGGTTCAGACGATCGACGGGAAGAAAAAGGCGGTCTCCGCCGAGGTATTCGATGCACAGGAGCTCGGCGAGTCCACCGCCAGCGGCCAGCTCGAGGAGCCCGCGGTAGGTCCCGATGCCGTGTACCGCGTGAACCACGTAGTCACCGCTGGCGAGTTCGGCGAGCCCGTCGACGGCCCGCCCTTCATCCCACTGGGGCTTGCGGTGGCGTCGTTCGCGGGGGCCGAAAATCTCCTCCTCGGTCACGACGACGAGGGCGTCGCCGGGCAACGCGAAACCCTGGGCGAGGTCCGCAACGCGAACCTCGAAGCGGGCGGGTTTCGACCACTTCCAAATCGGCCGGGAATCGTTCGCCAGGTGGGTCTTGATGCCGTATCCGTCGAGCAGGGTGCGCAATCTCTCGACACCCGACAGCGAAGGGCATGCCAGCACCACGCGCCAGCGGTCGGCTCCCCAGGTCGCGAGCCGGTCGACGAGGGGCCCCAGGGCTCGGTCGGAGGTTCGTGCAATGGCCAGTTCGCGGCGGAGTTCTTCGTGGTCTGAGCTCTTCACCGGGAGGGTCGTTGCGGTGTCTGCAGCATCGACGATTTCGATTCGTTCGAGCGCCAGGTGGCGATGCTTCGAGGTTCCGGAGAGGACTTCCTCGGGAGAGAGGAAGAGTTCTCCGGGGGGAGCCACCACGCGCCCCGCCTGCTTTGCGACCGCATAGTCGCGTTCGATGTCTTCCCAGCCCTCGTTCAACCGTGCCCGCCCGGCGTCTTCATCGACCGCGATCAACTGGGTGGTCGCGGGCAGGTAGTCGAAAACCGTTTCGGATTCAGGTCGGAGCCGCGACGCCAGGGCTTCGATGCCCGGTGGCGCATGCCCGCGGAGTAGTCCCCCGACCAGGGATTCGGCCTCACCCCGAGACGCCTCGGTGTCGGCGGCAAGATCCCGGATGGCATCGGCGTGTTCAAGGACGGTTTCGCGGTCGAAAAGCAACTCCCGCGGTGGCGGGAGTGCTGCGTGGGAGAGAGTCTGCTGGGACCGCTGGCTCGCGGCGTCGAAGCTTCGGATCGATTCGAGTTCGTCTCCGAGCAACTCGAGCCGCAAGGGCCAATCGTGTTGCGGCGGGAAGACGTCGAGAATTCCTCCGCGGACCGCGAATTCGCCTCGGTCTTCCACGAGAGGCATCCGGCTGTATCCCGAAGCGATGAGACGCTCGCAAAGCGCGTCCCGATCGATCGTTTGGCCGATTTCGAGGTGCACCGTGTGTGCTCGCAGCCTGTCGCGTGACGGAACCCGCAGCGCCAGGGCCGTCCAGGGGGCGACCGTGACCGGGGTCGCCCGGGAACGCGAGGAGGCCGCGACCAGCCAGCGGTACAGGCCGGCCGCTCGCTGGGCGAGAACGAAAGGCTGGGGCGAGAAGCGCTCGTAGGGCAGCGTGTCGTGGCGGGGGAAGACGTCGATCTTGGACGTTTCCGCCTGCTCTCCCAGGAGCAGTCGCAGCTGGCCGGCAACCCGGTCGGCTTCGCGAGATCCGGAAGTGAGCACCAGCACAGAAGGCGCTGTCGAGGCGCGAACGGCCTCGGCGAGTACGGCGGTGTGAACGCCCCCACGCAGCCCGCTCACGCGAAGCGGGGTTTCGCTCTCGGATGCGAGCTGGGCGATGTCGCGAAGCGACTGGGGCAACCGGGGGTTCGTCTTCGGCACGTGGATCGATCTCCGAACGCAGAAAAGCCGCGACGCAGCGAGTTTCGAGCGCTGCGCCCGGTCTGGGTCGAAGTCTAGCCCGCTTCGACGCGAAGACCCCGAGACCGGCTTTGCTCCACTGCGTCGACGGTGAAGCGCGCGAGCGTGCGAGCGAGCGGCGCGGAGGCGTGGTGCCGCTCGAGATGAGCGCGACCCTCGCGACCGATTCGCGATGCCATCTCCGGGTGGCGGCGCAGCCAACGCAAGCCATCGGCGAGGGACTCGGCGCCAGCACGGCGAGGGAGAAGCCAGGCATTGCGGGCGTGTTCGAAGCCGTCGGCGATCCCTTCGTGGGCGAGGATGGGTCGACCACTCTCCATGTAGTTGAGGAGCTTGACCGGGAATCCCCCGGGCCGGGTGCGCGTCGCCACGAGTTCCCCCGCGGCGAAGGTGAGGGCCCGCAGTTCCTCGAAATTCGAGACCTCGAAGAAACGCAGCGCGGCTCCGAGGTTCGCCGGCAGCCCGCGGGGGTCGTGGCTGGCCACGAGAATCGGGTGATCGGCATCTGCTAGCCGTTGGGCCGCCTGGGCGAGCCGGGGTAGGTCCTGGTAGGGGTCGAGGTTTCCCGCGTAGAGGCTGAACGCCCCCGGAACCACGCCGGCCCGAACACAGGCTCGCGAGCGGCTTTCGTTCGAAGGGGCCGGAGACGGGTCGAGAGCCGGGGGAACGAGCGCTACGGGGCCTCTTGCGTGCGGAGCCAGTTCGGCGCGCGCATCTTCGCACAGCACCACGAGGGCGTCGGCGTAACGCGCCAGGAGTCGGTCCACCTGGCCGCCCAGCGCGTCGATCGGGGGGGCGGTTGCGGCGGGGCCGTAGCAGGAAAGCTCCCGGCGCATCAGCGTATGCGCCACATAGATCACGGGCACTTTGATGGCGGGCCGCACCGCGAGAGCGATGGCCGCGGCCTCGGCATTGTGTGCGAGGACGACGTCGAAGGGATTCGCGCCATGCAGCTCGAGGAATTTTCGGGCCAGGGCCAGGTCGGCCAGGGGTTTGCGCCACTGGGGTCCCGAGCGGGGATTCCGGGGTTTCCAGCGCGGAGCGATGGCATGGCATTCGAGGCCGGGTGTCTCGTCACCGCCATAGGAAAGGATGGAGATGTTCAGGCCTTCGCAAATCAGTGCGCGCGCCAGTGTCTCGGCGTAAACCTGGGAACCCTGGAAGTGGGGAAAGGCAAAGGCCCCCAGCAGCGCGCAGCGCACGCCTAGCGACTTCGCAGGTCGCGGTAGAGCGCACAGAGTTCGACGACCGCGCGAATCACTACCCGGGGGCGCGCACCGCTTTGCCGCCCCCTCGTTCGTCGCCGGTGGGTGACCGGTACCTGGTGGATGCGGAAACCCGCGGCCCGCGAGCGAACGAGAATTTCGGTGTTGATGAATGCCCCGATGGCGGCCAGGGGAATGGTTTCGAGAACCTCGCGCCGAAAGATCTTGAAGGCGCAGTCGATGTCTCGCACCGAGAGAGCGAAAACGACCCGCACCAGGGAACCCCAAGCCCACGCGATCCATGCGCGTGGCCAGGGGTCGCGACGGGGGCTGCGGTAGCCGGCCACGATGTCGAAATTTTCGCTGTGCTCCAGCAGTTTCTCGATTTCGCTGAGGTCGAACTGCAGATCGGCGTCGCTGAAGAAGACGAGATCGCCTCGGGCCTCGCGCAGACCACTGCGCAGAGCGGATCCGTAGCCGCCGTTGGTGTCGTGATAGACCGCGCGAATCCGCGTGTGCTGTCGGCACCAGCGGTCGATCAGCTGCCGGCTGCCATCCCGGGAGCCGTCGTCGACGAGTATGATTTCGAAGTCGGGTGCGAGCCGAGCGGCCGTTTGGAGCGCGGACGTCAGGAGGGGGCCCAGGTTCTCCGCCTCGTCGAAGACGGGAAAGACCAGTGAAAGCGCGGGCTGGTTCGAGTCGGGATTCATTCGAGATAACCCAGTGCGCGCAGTCGAGCGGCGACCCGCGCATCCTCCTCGGGGCTGTAGTCTGGCGCAATCGGCCCGGGGTTGCGCCCATCCCCATCGGCCTTGTCTGCACCGGGCAGCCCCATGGCCGCCAGGACCGCTGGCGCAACGTGGCGGAGGCGAGGCGTTTCGAGGTCGCCGAAGCGGGCCCGCGCTCCTTCTCCGGTCGCGATCAGGATCCCGTCGCGGCGGTGGGTTCCGTTCATGCCGCGCCCCCGCCCCCCGCCGAATTCGGCCGGGTCGAGGCGGCGGACCGGGGGCGGAGTTGCGGTGTCGGTGGGCGTGGGCACGAGGGACAAGCCATAGCCGGCATCCAGGCCGAGCTCGAAGACGACATCGGGGGCGCGATCGGCGAAGGGCGGGGTGTAGACTTGTTCGCGGCGCCTTGCTCTTGCGACCACGGGTTCGCCTCCCGGGAGCTTCCAGTCGAGAAGTGCGCGAATCACATCTTCGCAAGCGCGCTCGTAATCGCTCGAAGCCACGCAGCCCCTGGCTTCGCGCCCGCGCAAGTTGATCCACACGCCCGGATTCGTGTTGGCCTCTTCGCTGAAGGCCAGGGTTCGATCCCAGTCGAGCCCGCCGAAGCGGGCGGCACTTTCCAGGCGCGCCGCCGCCGAAGGGGCCTGTCGGAAGACGCGTTGGGCGGCGGTCGCCGGCAGCGTGCGCAATGCGAGGTCGCGAAGCCCGCGGGCCACGCGGTCGGCCCGAGTGGCCGATTTCGTCCGAGCGACGAGCAGCCCGCATTCGGCAAGGCGCGCGTTGACATGCACCACGTGCGCACCGGCCGGGCCCATGCCGTGATCCGAGACGACGGCGCAAAACGCGTCGGGACCGTAGGCTGCGCGGATCTCCCCACAAGCCGCGTCGAGTTTCTCGTACACGGAGTCGATCGCGCCCTTGCGGGTCGCGCTGGCTCGTGGATCGTGGCGCGGCGATTCGGGGTCGAAATCGCGAAAGTAGTGATGGCCCACGGTATCGCTCTCGGAGAAAACGATCGTCATGAGATCCGGGCGGTGTCCGTCCCTCGCCTTCATCTGCCCCAGGGCTTCGAGCGCGAAGGCCGTCTTGCGCTCGATGCGAGAGAGAAGCGTGCCGACGGCCCGCTCGTGGAATTCTTCGCCGACCGCGTTCTCATCGAGTTCGGGTCGCATCCACGGTCCCGCCCGCGCGGCGACCTGGCGGTAGAACTCGGGGTCGCTCGCCGAGCGTGCGTCGGTTCCGACCGATACCGGCGCGTCGAATCCCGAGACCAGCAACCCGTTCACCGGCTCGGGCGGAAAGGTGGCGGGCATGCCGAGGACCAGGACTCGTCCGCCGGCCTGGCTTGTGCGGGCGAACAGGGAGGAGCCGTGGCGATGACCGGCGTGGGTGAAACGCAGCCGGTAGGCGCCGGCCACTTTCTGGGTGAAATCGAAGATGCCGTGCTGGCCGGGTTCGAGACCCGTCATGAACGTCGACCAGGCGGGAAAGGTGACCGGGGGACACGTGCTGCGCAGGGGGGCCGCGACGCCGTCCGCCATCCATTGCGCCAGGTGGGGGAGTCGACCGGCTCGCGCGAGGGGCCGGATCACCTCGAAGCTGGCCCCGTCGAGTGCCAGCACGAGGGCCGGCTTGAGACCGGGCGATCCCCTGGATGCGCTCATCGTCCCTCGAGAGGGCCAGATCCGGGCCGGGTCGACATCGCGGGGGTGTCCTCCTATATTCGGCGCCCCTCGCTGGCCTTGGTGTGGCGGGGCTCAGCCCGTGGGCACACCTGGCACGCGCCGTGAGCCCCTCGGGTCTACAAGGATAGGGCACGCGGAGCCGGATAGACCGGCTGGGAATCGGAGGAAATCTCTCGTGGCGATCGAGTTCATGTGCCGAAAGCTCGGCATGACGCAGCTCTTCGAGGACTCCGGCGCTTGCGTGTCGGTGACCGTTCTCGAGGCCGCGCCCAATGTCGTCGTCCAGAAGAAGACCGGCGAGACCGATGGCTACGACGCCGTCCAACTTGGCCAGGGAGCGCGCCGGACCAACCTCTTCTCGCGCCCCGAGCGGGGTCACTTCGAGAAAGCCAGTGTCGAACCTCGGCGTTATCTCCGCGAGAGCCGCCTGACCGCCGACGAGGCCGAAGCCTACGAAGTCGGCCAGGAAATTTCGTGCGACCATTTCGAGGCCGGGAGTCGCGTGGACGTGATTGGGACCTCCAAGGGTCGGGGAACGGCGGGCGTGGTGAAGCGTCACGGTTTTGCGATCAAGAAGCGAACCCACGGTACCCACGAGGCCTTCCGTCAGCCCGGCGCCGTCGGCGCGGGGGCTTACCCCGGTCGCGTCATCAAGGGCATGAGCATGGCCGGGCGCATGGGAAACGAGCGCGTCACCGTCCGGAATCTCCAGGTGGTGAAGGTCGATAGCGAACGGAATCTGCTGTTCGTGCGAGGCGCGGTTCCGGGCCACAACGACGGCCTGGTCCGGGTTCGCAATGCCGTCTCCGCGGGCCGCTAGCCGCGGCGCGCTACCAGCGAAAAGACGGTTACCACCAGCGGGCCAAGAACGAGGGCTTTCGCTCTCGCGCGGTCTACAAGCTGGCGGAGATCCAGCAAAAGCACCGCCTCCTACGGCGGGGCCAGCGCGTAGCCGATCTCGGCTGCTGGCCGGGCGGTTGGCTACAGCGCGCCGCCGCCGATGTGGGTGCTTCGGGCCGTGTCGTTGGAATTGATCGCGCACCCGTGGACCCTCCCCTGGCCCTTCCGAACGTGGTCGCACTCGAGGGCGACCTCGGCGATTCGGGAACCGCGTCGCGCCTCATCGAAGCCCTTGGAGGCGTTGCCGACGTCGTGCTCTCCGACGCCGCCCCGAAGTTGACCGGGATCCGCGACCGGGACCGAGCCGCGGAAGAGGACCTCCTTTGTGCCGTCGAGGCGCTCTTGCCCGCGCTTTTGCGCCCGGGCGGGGACCTGCTTCTGAAGATCCTCGAAGGCCCCGAGGCCCAGGAGGTGGACCGCCGAATTCGGAAGCTCTTTGCCAGCGCCAAGACGGTCAAGGTTCGGGCAACCCGAAAGGGGAGCAGCGAGCGCTATTTGCTGGCGCGCAAATTCCGACCGCCGGGCGACCCTCGCGAGGCGGCTCCTCCGGGGTAGACTGGGCGCCCTCGCCGCGCGCGGGTGTGCGCGTTCTCGCCAGAAAGGAATCCCCCATGTCCGAAAAACGACCCTTCCAGGTTCTTGGCTTGCAGCAGATTGCCGTCGGAGGCCTCGACAAGAGCGCCCTGCGCCGTTTCTGGATCGACATCCTGGGGCTCACGCCCACCGGGACCTACCGGAGCGAAAAAGAGAATGTCGACGAAGATATCGCCGTGGCGGGCACAGGCCCCTTCAAGGTCGAAGTCGACCTGATGCAGCCGATCGATCCCGAAAAGCGCCCGAAGGTTCACGAGCCCGCTCTCAACCACGTGGGTCTTTGGATCGATGATCTCGCGAAGGCGGTCGACTGGCTGACCGAGCAGGGCGTGCGCTTTACGCCGGGGGGGATCCGCAAGGGAGCCGCGGGCTTCGACGTCTGCTTCATCCACCCAAAGGGAAACGACGAGTCTCCCATCGGTTCCGAGGGCGTACTCGTCGAGCTCGTCCAGGCTCCCGACGAAGTCCTCGAGGCCTTCCGAGCGGTTGCGGGACACTCGGGTTGAGTCGAGAAGGGGGCTGGCTTTCGCTTAGAAGTGGATCAGGAGACCAAGGCTGAGGTTGTGCTCCTGGAGCTTCGTGTTGCCGCGAAAGTCGTAGCCGAGAAAGGTGCTGAGGCCGCCGGAGTCGATGAACTCGATCGTGGTCCCCACGAGGCCAAAGTCGCGGCCGGTGCTCGCGCCTTCGACCGAGAAGGGGTTCCCGCCAATGCTCGCGTCGAGCGTCGGGTGGGTGTCGAGAAACTCGTGGTCGTAGCGGGCGCGCAATTCAGCGCGGAGTTTCAGGGACGGGCCCAGGGTGACGACCTGGTCGGCGCTGAGCCCGATCGCGAGGTCGAGTGACTGGTAGTCGCTCGAGGGCCCGCTGAGATTCGTGCCGACGGGGGCACCGGATTCCGCGAAGCTCGCCTGGTCGAAATAGCTGTAGCCGAGACCGAGGAACGGGCGCAGGTGGACTTCGCCCAGCGCAAAAGCCCGGGTTCCGGCTTCCGCGTAGACCGTGAACTCGTTGCCGTCATAGGTTGCCTTGGCCTGGTCATTCAGGGCGTTGTAGGTGAGCCTTCGGCGGTCTTCGAAGTCGCTCCAGGCGTAGCTGAGTTGCAAGCCCGCGTACGCCCCGAGTTCGGGGTGGGCGTAGGCCGCGTAGAGGCCCCCGCGAACGGTGTCGCCGGTCCCTTCGGCCTCTATGCTCTCGTAGTTTTCGATGTCGGTTCGGGCGTAGGCCATCGAAGCTCCCACGAGAAAGGGTGCGCTGAAGCTGTAGTCGGCTCCCAGTGCGGCACCGTAGATCCGGTAGTCGAAGCCCGGGGTATTGGCGTTGCCGTCGAGCTCGCCCAGGATTCCGTACCCGTCGATCCAACCCCCGAAGCCCGAGGTGTCGGCCGGGGTGCCGCCGCCGCTCCCGTTCCAGTAGGTCTGGGCCGCGGGGGGAGTCGAGGTGGGGGCAAAGAAGCGCCGGTTGTGTTGGCGTCGGCGCGGAGCAAACCCCCCGCCATCTCCTTGCATGGGGTCCTGGGCTTCGAAGCGGCGAGCGGGGTTGCCGCGGTCGGCGTAGTTGCGCAAACGGCGCGCCAGTTGCCTTTGGTAATGCAGGCTCTCGGACTGGCGAGTGGTGAGTGCGGAGGTGAGCGGGATTCCGGCGAGTTGCTCGAGGGCGGCGGGGATCTCGGCCGAATCGATGGTGTGTAGGCTGGGGGTGTCACAAAACGCCACCGCGCTGGCAACGGCGGCCTCGTTGCGGGTTCGTGCAAAGCTCGCGAGGTTTGCGTTCGGGTCGCATTCTACCGTGACCTGGATGAAATCTGTCGCCTGGTTCACACCGATGTTGAGAAGCGGATAGTCCTTGGCGTAGGAAACCGCGAACGTACCGCTACGCCCCGTGGCCGAGTCGGTATTGTCAAAAATCGTGGCGACCGATTCAACGCTGTAGTCCTCGTTGTCGGCGATGGTCAGCCGGAGGACCGCGCCCGCGAGAACGTCGGTCGTGCCGTCCGCGATGACGTAGTCCGAGCGGTCTCCGCCGCCGACGAAGGCTGAGAAGGTGCTGCCCGAATCGAATGTCAGGACGGAAGCGGGGAAAAAATAGAGAGGAAGAGACGTTTCGAGATTCGAGGGAGCGAGCGCCCCGCCACTCTGGATGTTCACGGGGCCGCCAATCCCATTGTCGGTGGCGAAGAGTTGACTCCAGCCCGAGAGGGCTCCACCGTCATGGATCGCAATGGGCGTTTCGGTGTATCCAAGCACCTGGAGATTGCCCGTTCCCGAGACGTCGAAGTTCGAGGTGTCCATCTGGTCGATGGCTTCGCCGAGAGCCAGCGTGCCCCCGGTGACGGTCGTGGGGCCCGTATAGGTCTGGTTCTCCACCAGGGTGACGCTGCCGCCACCGACTTTCGACACGCTGCCATCACCGGAGATAACGCCGGTAAACTCGGGCGTCGTCGCGACATCGTCGAAGGCCAGGAAGGACAGGGTGGCACCCGACTCGACCTCGGTGGGGATGATCCCACTGGGCCCGGTCTCCACGGGCAGGCTATCGGTCGTGACGACGAGCGTTCCGGCCCTGACTTCGGTTCCAGCCTCGGTTGAACTTCCACCGCTGTAGGTGTTCTGGCCCAGGAGGGTGACCGTCCCGGTTCCTTCCTTGATCAGCTTGCCATTGCCGCTGATGTTGCTCGAATTCGTCCCGGCGTCCGGCTGGCTGACCGTCTCGAAGATGAGTTGGGCCGCGTCGGCAAGCACGATGCTGGATCCGGACGCGCCGGGAATGGTCGTCGTGTCCCCGTAGAGCTCAGCCCCTCCGACCAGGTCGAGAGTGCCCACCAGCCCCTGGTTGTTGCCCGTCAGCCGCACCTTCGACGCCTGGACCTGCAGCGTGCCCGTGCCCGTGACCGCAGTGGAGAAAACCGCCGTATCGGTGGGGTTGGGCAAGGTCGAGGTGTCGATCTCGAGCTTGAGCGTGCCCGTCGAACTCAGCGACACGCCGCCGGTGCTGGGGAGGGCCGCGGTGTCGAGGATCCGCAGGATCCCGACTTCGACCTCGGTACCCCCCGTGTAGTCGCTGGTCGTGTTGGTGAGTTGGAAGGAGATCGCCTCGGGGTCGACGGGATTCGTTGCGACCAGCCGGACCTTGCCCGATCCCGTAATCTTGCCGCCGAAGGACTGGCCATTGGTCGTGGGTTGGAACTCGAGTGCGGTGGTATCGCCGCCCAGGGTGACTTCGCCGTCCGCAGGAAGCGCCACGGCGCCCCCCGTATTCGATGACACCGCCAGCGTTCCCCCGTTCACCTCGGTTCCGCCCTTCCAGTCGTTGCCCGAATTGGCGAGGGTCACGGTGGCGTCGCCTTCCTTCACCAACTGGCCATTGCCGACGATCTCGACGCCGTACACGGGCCCCGTGTCCGCGGCGTCGATCTTGGCCAGGTTGAAGACGAGCTTGATGTCCGAAGTGGGAGCGGCCGCCGGATCGCCGATCGTCACGACATTTCCCGTGATGTCGGCCAGTGCCCCGGCATGGGTGATGATGAGATCGCCCGCCTCGATCCGGGTGTTTCCGTAAGAGTTCTCGCCGCTCAACGTGAGTGATTCCGCGCCCTGCTTCACGAGATCCTGGAGGTTGCCAGCCGTCCTATCGATGTTGGCGGAGACCTCCCCGGATCGGGTGGCCTGGTCGAAGATGAGGTTGGCGCCGTCGGCTCTCAGGGAGAAGCCGCTCTGGCTAAAGAGCGCGACGTCGCGAAAGGTGGAGGGCTTGTCGAGACCGAAATTGGAGCCCGTTTCGGTGCCGCGCGTGATCGTCAGCCCCGGCGAGTTCGAGGCGTCGAGGGTGACGGGATTGATGATCTCGAGCGGAAGAGGCCGGTCGATGCCCGGCAGGGGGTCGTCGATGAGGATGATGCTCTGATCCGTGCCCACAGCGATGTTGATCGAAATCGTGTCGGTGCCGTCGACAAAGGAGACGGCGTTGGCCTGCTCGATGGCCCAGCGCAGGGTGGAGTTGGCACCGTTGTCGGCGGTGCTGGTCACCTGGAACGCGTAGTCGGTGGCCCAGCCCCCCCCGGCGGTTGCGCCCGCAAGCACGACAGCCATGCCGATCGAGCGAAAAAGCGAAGCGATCACGGGATTCTCCTCGAGGCCAAGCGCGGGGCGGGAGTCCGGGAAGACTCCGAGCATAGTCAGTGAAGAACGCAGCCCCCACCCCCTCCGGCGAGTCGCGGGGCCTTTCCCAGGGCTGGCCGGGAAGACCTTGAACCGTCGGGGTCGCTCCCGTAGCCTTGGCGAGCGCGCCCCGCGAAGAATCTTCGTCGGGGCGACCCAGTCGATACACCCCCACCCCAGACGCGCCGCGAGCGCGCAGGAGACCCCCCACCATGGCGAGAAAAGGCAAGGCTGTTGTCTGTCGCGAAATGAACGCCCCGGTCGTCGTCGAGACCGTCGAGATCGCGGACCCCAAGCGCGACGAAGTGACCCTCAAGATGAAGGCGTGCGGGGTTTGTCACAGCGACCTTTCTGCGACCAACGGCACCATCCCCTTGCCGCCGCCGTCGGTCCTGGGCCACGAGGCCTGCGGGATTGTCGAGGAAGTGGGCGAGGGAGTCACGGATATCAAGGTGGGAGATACGGCGATCGTCTCCTGGGTCGCGATGTGCGGAAAGTGCAAGTACTGCGCCATGGGCCGACCCGCCCTCTGCGACGTGGGCGCCCAGGCCACCATCACCTTGCCTGACGGAACCAGCCGCCTCACCGACGGTGACGGCAATACGCTGAACCACTTTGCCGGTGTCTCGGTGATGGCCGAGTACGCGACGATGCATCGCGACAACATCATCCGGATCGATCCGGACATCCCCGCGCCCGCGGCGGCGCTGGTAGGCTGCGCCGTGATGACCGGTGTGGGCGCGGCGCTCAACACGGCCAACGTCCAACCGGGTTCGTCGGTCGTTGTGATCGGCGCGGGCGGCATCGGCCTCAACGTCATCCAGGGGGCGGCCCTGGCGGGGGCGGAGAAGGTGATCGCCGTCGACATGGAGGACAAGAAACTCGAATTCGCCGCCGAGTTCGGGGCCACGCACCGCATCAATCCGTCCACCGACGGCGACGCCGTGGCGAAGGTGATGGAGTTGACCGGCGATGGCGCCGACTACGCCTTCGAGTGCATTGGCCTCGGCGCGACGGTCGAGCAGACCTACAACTCGATTCGCAAGGGCGGTACGGCGGTGGTTGTCGGCGTTTCGAATCTTGCCGAGACCGTCACCCTGGGCACGTTCTTCATGCCCTTCCAGGAGAAGATCCTCACGGGTTCGATGTACGGCAGCGCCCGTCCGCGCGAGGACTTCCCGAAGCTACTGGCCCTCTACCAGGCCAACCGCCTGAAGCTCGACGAACTGGTTACCGCGACCTACTCGATCGATGAAGCGCCACGCGCCTTCGAGGACATGCAGAACGGTTTGAATGCGCGCGGGGTGATCATTTTCTAGGGGGCGCGGGGCGCTGGAGATTCGACGATGACGAGACGGGGCCGGATCCGGCTGGCGGCAGTCGTGCTGTTGCTCCTGTTGGGCCTCGCGTTTTTCTTTCGGAGCGAGGCGACGGACGCGATCGAGCCCGGCTCGACGCTCTTGCTGACCGTCGGCGGGGCCTATGCCGAAGCACCCAAGGACTCGCCCCTGGCCAAGATTCTCGGAGAAGGTCGCGAACCGTTTCTCGACCTGCTCTCGACGCTAAACCTTGCGCGTCGTGACGATCGCCTGGACGTCGTCGTGGTCCGGCTCCGGGATCTCCAGGTCGGCTGGGGGAAGGCCCAGGAAATTCGCAACGCCCTGGGCCGGGTTCGAGACGCAGGGCGGCGGGTGGTGGTCGTCCTCGAAACCCAGGGCCTCAGTGCCAACGGGGAATACTACGTCGCGAGTGTCGCGGACGAGATCTATGCGACACCGGGATCCGTTGCGCCGGTGTTGGGTCTCTCGGCGGAGGCGTATTTCCTGGGAGGACTCTTCGAGAAGCTCGGGCTCGAGTGGGACGTCGCCCAGGCGGGGCGTTACAAGAGCGCCGTAGAAACCTACACCCAGACCCACTTCTCCGAGTCCGCCCGGGAGAACCTCGAATCGATGCTCGATTCGTTCAACGCCCAGTTCGTGACGGGAATTGCCCAGGGTCGCGGTTGGACCGTCGACGAAGTTCGGGAGGCGATCGACCGGGGTCCGCTGCTTCCGACGGAACTCGAGGCGCTCGGATTGATCGATGGTGTCCGGCACGTCGACGAGGTTCTCTGCGACTGCGATGAGCCCGAAAAGCTCGTCCACGGCAAGAGCTACCGGAACATGGACCCCGCGGCTCTGGGGTTTGAAGCCGTTTCGCAGTACGCGATCCTCTATGGCAGCGGGGCCGTCGTGTCGGGGTCGGCGAGCATGACCCCGATGGGGGCGCCGGTATTTGCCTCGCGCACCTTCACGGCCGCGGTCGACGAGGCCGCCGAGCGAGAGGACATCGACGCGCTCATTCTTCGCATCGATAGCCCCGGCGGTTCGGCGATGGCCTCCGAGGAGATCTGGTACGCCGTCCGCAAGGCGCGTCGCCACGGAAAGCCGATCGTGGCCTCTTTTTCCGACGTGGCCGCGTCCGGGGGGTATTACGTGGCCGTGGCTGCGGATGCGATCGTGAGTTCTCCCGGGACGGTGACGGGATCGATCGGCGTGTTTGCGCTTCGCCCGATCCTGAAGCCGGTTCTCGACGAGATCGGGGTTTCGGTTCAGACGTTTACCCGCGGCCGGTACGCGAATTGCCAATTTACCCTCGAACGGCCATCGGAGGAATGCCAGGCGCGGCTCCAACACACGGTGCTCGACATCTACGGCCTGTTTCTCGATCGTGTTTCGGAGGGCCGTTCGCTTGACCTCGCGGAAGTCGACGCCGTGGGCCAGGGTCGGGTGTGGACGGGCGAGCAGGCGTTCGAGGTCGGCCTGGTCGACGAGTTGGGGGGGCTCGACGCGGCGGTCAAGCGGATCAACCGAATGCGTGGCTTGGAAGAAGAGGCCGACGCCCTCCTGGTTCCGTATCCGCGACCGCAGTCGTTGGGCGAGCAGTTGGCCGATTTGTTCCAGGTCCGTGCGATTGCGGCGCTGCGTTCGTGGTGGCCGGTCCCGTTGCCGGAATCGGTGGCGCCATTCCACGCCTGGCTCGCCGGTTGGTCTTCGGAAGGCCCGCTATTGGTGCCACCGGTCTGGGTCGAGGTAAAGTGAGACCATGGCTGTGGTTGTTGCAGGAGACGGCGTCGAACTCTACGCCGAGGTCCACGGGGAGGGTATCCCGCTCCTTTTTTCGTGCGGCTACTGCACGACCCACGAGAACTGGCGCCCGCAGGTGGAGCCGCTCGTGGAAGCGGGTGCGCGGGTCATCTTGTGGGACTACCGCGGTCACGGACTCTCGAAGGCGCCGGCTTCGCCCGACGGTTTCAGCATGGCGCAGGTGGTGGACGACATGGGGAGGGTTCTCGATTGGGCCGCTCCCGAAGAGCCGGCCGTACTGGCCGGGCTTTCGTTCGGGGGATTGGCTTCCCTGCACTTTGCGAAACGGTCACCGAAGCGCGTGAAGGGACTGATCCTCGCGGGCAGCGGCCCCGGCTTCAAGAAACCCGAGGCCCAGGCGCGTTGGCAGGCCCAGGTGGAAAAGACGGCCCAGATCTGGGAGTCGCGCGGAGGCGGCGCGTTGGTTTCAGGGCGTGCGGCCTCGACCACGATTGGCCGTGATCCGGAGGCGAAAGCGGCGCGCCGTGCCGCCGCCGCGATCGAGGCCCAGGATCCGCTGGCCGTGGCGTCCTTTGGTCGCCTGGTGGTGGGGTTTGCCGAGAGCGTGATCGATGACCTCGCGGGGATCGACATTCCGGCTCTTGTCGTGGTCGGTGAAGAGGACGCGGCTTTTCTCCGCGCCGCTGACGTGATGGGCGCGCGCCTGCCCCGGGCGCAGACGCTGCACATCCCAGGAGCCGGTCACATCGTCAATATCGAGGCCGAAACGGCCTTCAACGATGCCTCCAGGGGGTTCCTGGCCTCCCTGGCCCCCTCGGGTTGAAGCGGCGGGCCCATGGCCCGCCCAGAGGCGCTATTTCTTCGAAACCGGCGAAACCTTCGGGCCTTTGCCGGGTTGGATTCTCTTGTCGGAGGCGTGCGTGCAGGAGATCGACCCCGACGCACAGCTGATGCTGGCGTTTCAAGCGGGTGACGTTTCGGCGTTCGACAAGCTGTTCGAACGTTGGTCGGCCCCACTGCTGCGGTATCTCGATCGGATCGTGCGCGATGCGTCGACGGCCGAAGAACTCGTGCAGGAGGCTTTTCTGCGCGTCCACCGAGCGAGAGAACGGTATGTACCCGAGGCGAAATTTTCGACGTGGCTCTACCGGATCGCATCGAACCTCGCCTTCAACGAGTTGCGCCGACCTCAAAGCCGCCACCGTCATGCGAGCGTGGACGACGAGACCACCGGCCTCCACCTCCAGGCTCGCGAGGCCGACCCGGAAAGCGTGGCCCCCCCCCGCCTTCTCGGGGGCGATGTGGAGCGCGAATTCCAGCGACTCCCCGAGCGCCAACGGATGGCGCTCTGGCTGTCGGCTGTCGAGGGGATGCCCTACGCGGAAATCGCGGAAGCCCTCGAGACCACCCAGAAGTCGGTAAAGAGCCTGGTTCACCGGGGGCGGGCCACCCTGGCCGACCGAATTCCCGGGGCCCGGGAATCCGAATCGAAACGATGAGCGATAGTGATCGCGGCGAGAAACGAGACGAGAAAGAGATGACCGAGGAACGCGATACCCGCCTGGACGAAGCGCTTTCGGCGCTCCGCGACGGAGAACTCTCTCCCCGGGAGCAAGCCGACTTGTCGCGGCGTGTCGACACCGAGCCGGCCCTGCGCGAGCGAGTCGAAGCGTTCGAGGCCGTCGATCGGGCCCTGGAAGGCTTGTCGTCACGAGAGATTCCGGCGGATCTTGGGGAACGCCTCCGGGCGCGGATCGATCGCGATCCTTTCGCTCCGCGGGTTCGCTTGCGTGACGGGGATCGTCGCTCGGCGGGGCCGCGTCGTCGCCGCCGATCGTGGGCCGCGGTAGGAGCGGGCCTCGCGGCGGCGGCGGCCTTGGCTCTCTACCTGGCCCTCCCGACGCCCGGGCCGCGTGCGCCATTGCCTGGGTTCGATTCGCTCGCGCCGAGTGATCCCTCCGACGTAGTCCTCGTCGAGCGGGCTCCGTCTCGAGTCGATCCGGTGGCACTGGCGGAGCCGGTTCTGGCCGATCCCCTGGGGTTCCAAGATGCCTCGGAGGAAGAGGTGGCCATTGCCTTCCACTATGAAACGCTGGCCGACCTGGAGATGATCGAAGAACTCGAAATGCTCGAGTTGCTCGCGGCACTCGACGACGGAGGGCCCCGGGGATGAGATGGCTTCACCTCCCGTGGGTTGCGACGTTGCTGGTGATGGGGGCGGTCGTGCCGGCCGTTGTTCACGCCGACGGCCCTTCCGAACCCCGGGGAGAGGCCCTTCGGCCTCATCGCGCGGGCCCAGAAAGAGCCGGCCCCGGCTCGCGGGCCTACCGGGATTCGCTCCCACCGGACGAAAGAAAACGGCTGCGGCACATGGAAGCCGAGGAGCGCCGCGCCGAAATGCGCGAGCGAGCCGAAGCCATGTCCCCCGAACAACGCCGCGCTTTGCGGCTGGGGCGTCGAGAACGGGAGCGCGGTCCGGGTCGGCGTCCACATGCGGGATGGAAGTCGGACATCGAGGCCCTCGCTCCCGGGGAACGCGAGGCTTTGCACGAACAGATGCGAGGTCTTTCCCCCGAAGAGCAGCGCGACGTTCTTCGCGATCGCTTCGGCGATCCCGGGCGCCCGCCCTCGGGCGAAGGAGGGCCCGGGCATCGAGGACCGGATCATCGGCGGAGGGTTGGGGAGTACATGGACTCGCTCCCGGAAGACGAGCGCCAGCAATTGCGCTCTGAACTCAAAGGTCTCGAACCCAGAGAACGCCGAGAGGTGATGCGCGATCGATTCCAGAATCTTCCAGCCGAGGAGCGCGAGAGGCTGCTCAAGCGCTTCCGCTCCCTCGGCCCCGAAGATCGCGAACGCATGCGAGATCGAATGCGGGCCGAGAACCCAAGGGCGCGTCGACAATTGTGGGCGGAGGACGGAGAAATCGACCCCGCGCAACGACGCGCCCAGCACCGCGCCTTGCGAGAAAACGTGAAAAGTCTTCCAGAGGCCGAGCGACAGCAGGTGCGCGAGCAGCTTCGGCGCTACCGGGAGCTTCCTCCCGAGGAACAGGAACGACTTCGCGAAAGACTCCGCGAGGTCGAATCGATGTCGCCCCAACGCCGGGAGCAACTCCGGGAGCGCGCAGAAACCTGGCGAGCACTACCCGAGGCCAAGCGCGATCGCCTGCGCTCCCAGATGAGACGCCTGAACGAACTCCAACCGGAAGAGCGCCTCGAACTTCTCGATAGCGTGCTCGATGGCGAGGGCGGCGTGTTCGAAGAGCCGGACGCGTCTCTCGACTAGTTCCGCTCTCCGTGCCAGCGCAGGAGTGCGGGCACCCCGCCCCGGAAGTGAACCGCATCGAAGCCTTCTTTGCGCATGAGCTCGACGAGGTGTGCGCTCTTGAGCCCGAATTCGCAGTAGACGAGGTAGCGGGAGTCCCGAGAAAAGTTCGGGTAGGCGCGGAGGGCATGGGCGAATTCAAGGAAGAGAGCCCCGGGGTGGTGCCACGAGTCGAAGGCCGCCCGGGACCGGAGATCGAGGACGGTTTGGTCGGGCTCGATGGCATCGACTTCCAGCCCGGGAACTTCGAGGGAGTCGAGGTCGAGTTGTCCCAGGTCGAACGTACTCATCTCCTGGAACGCCGACTCGAGTACGCCCGGCGTGAGTCGGCGCTCTTCGGCGGTGATCGCCTCGAGAGCGGCGGATGTCGCCGGTTTGCGAGGGACCAGCGCGCAATATTCTCCCACGACCTTCGAAAGTTCATAGGTGCCGATGTGCCGGGCCGAGGCCAGGATCTCGTCCTTGTTGAGTCCAACTAGCGGGCGAAGTATGGGAAGCCGCGTCGCCTCCGAAACCACGGCCATATTCTGCAAGGTCTGGGAAGACACCTGGCCCATGGCGTCGCCCGTGATGATCGCGAGAGCGCCGGAGCTCGATGCAACATGCTCGGCCGCGCGCAGCATATGTCGTTTCAAAACCACCTGGAGATAGCGCGGCGTTACGTTCTTCTGCAGATCTTCTGCGACGATGTCGAAGTCGATGGCGTGAAACCGTGGCCGGGTGCCCGCACACCACTGCTCGGCGAGGCGTTGAAGAACCCGAAGCGCACCCAGTTGATGCGTTCGGCCACCGAGGTTGCAGAACACGAAATCAACCGAGACACCCCGTTTCATCATGTGCCATACGGCCACGGCCGAGTCGAACCCCCCGGAGACCAGCGCGACGGCACGCCCTTCCACGCCGAGGGGGAGGCCGCCCGGTCCCGGGATTCTTTCCGTAAAGAAAGCGGCCCGGCCGGGCATTACCTCGATCTGGACCTCGACCTCGGGACGATCGAGGTCCACACAACGCGCCGTCGCAAGCAGTGCCGTTCCCAGTTTGCGTTTTAGGTCGTTCGATCGAATCGCGATCCGTTCGCGGTTTCCGACCCGGCGGGCGCGGATGGCGAAGCTGCGGTCGCGGACCGTTTCGCCGAAGAGCTCGGTGGCCTTGTCGACGATGTCGTCCAGGTCGTTCCAGGGAAAGTGTTCGACGGGCGACACGGACTGAACCCCGAAGATCCGGGACAGGGTGTCGGTCGGCGGAGGGCCCGGGCTTTCGACGCGGATTCGGTCATGGCTTCGGAAGATCTCGGCCCGAATCCCCTGCTGCCGGAGCGCGTCCTTCATGTTGCGAATCAACCGCGTCACGAAGCGGCGCCGTGTCTCCCGGCCCTTGGTCGCGATGTCGCCGCCGAGGCGCACGAGGGTCGACGAATTGCGTTCGGAAGCCGGCCGGGTCGGCTCAGGGTTCGAGAATTCGGTCGGTCGAGCGCCCATCGGTCGGAGCCTACAGGAACCTCCCGCAGGCCGCGCGAAACCGGGTCCCGGGCGTAGAAAGGGATTTTTGGGTCTTTTTAGACCCAATACGGAGAGGCGCGGACACGAGTCCTGCCGAAGTCCAGTGCCCCCCGGAGGGTGGCAGTTGCGCTGCGGCAGAGGAATCCCCACTATCTGCCGCGACGCCTCGAGGCCCGGGACCCGTGGGGTTTTAGGGGATCCGGGACGGGGCCGGATTTCAACAGGATTCAAACGCGAAGTAAGGGGTCCATGATGCGACGATCGACCACCCGATTTGGCACGGTTCTGGCCTGCGGGGCCGCTTTGGGATTGCTGGGTTCCGCCTGCGCGACGACCAAGGAAGAGCCCGCGGCGGCATCCACCGGCAGCGAGTTCGACCAGGGGCACACCCACGACAAGGCGCCGGAAATGAAGAAGGCGGCCGTGAAACTCGAGCCCGTCTATTTCGCCCTCGATCGCTCGGACCTTTCCGAAGAAGCGCGCTCGACGCTCCAGGGAGAGGCCGAAGCCATTCGTTTCGCGAAGGGCGAAGTGACGGTCCAGGGGTACACCGACGACCGGGGCACCTGGGAGTACAACCTCGCCCTCGGGGATCGCCGTGCCAACTCGGTCAAGAATTATCTGTCGAACCTCGGAGTACCGAGCGCCAAGATGCAGACCGTCAGCTTCGGCGAGGCGGATCCGGCTGTCGAGGGCAACAACGAGGCGGCCTGGCGCTGGAATCGGCGCGTCACCTTCCGGGTGGACAACTAAACACCCGAGGCGTCGTTCGGCTCTACAGGGTTCGAGGCCCGTACCGCGGTCGTTTGAGCCGTTGGCTCGGTGGGCCGACGGGTGATACCGTGCCCGCAGTGTCCAATTGACGCGCGGTAGGAGCCCCCCAAATGTCGATGCACGGTGGAAAACACGCGGCCAAGGCCCTCAAGGAAGCCGGGGTCGAGGTCATCTTCACGCTTTCTGGCGGCCACATCATGCCACTCTACGACGGTTGCGTGGACGAGGGCATCCGGATCGTCGACGTTCGCCACGAGCAGGCGGCCGTGCACGCGGCCGATGCCTGGGCGCGTTGCAACCCCGGGAAGATCGGGGTGGCGGCGATTACCGCAGGGCCGGGCGTCACCGATGGTGTGACCGGAGTGGCCAACGCCTGGCGGGCCAACTCCCCCATTCTCGTTTTTGGCGGCCAGGGACCCTTCGAAAATCTTCGCCGCGGTTCACTCCAGGAGATGGACCACATCGGCGTGATGCGTCCCATCACGAAGTACGCGGACGCCGTCTACCAGACCGAGAGGATCCCGGAGTACATCGAGTTGGCCATCCGGCACGCGGTGTCGGGAATTCCCGGACCCGCCTACCTGGAGATCCCGATGGACGTCTTCATGGGGGAATGCGAGGAGGCTGAGGCGCCGGTACCGAAGATTCGAACGGCCCCGCCCCGGCTCTCTCCCGATCGCGGAGAGGTGAGAAACGCGATCGATCTCCTGCGCAATTCCCAGCGGGCCATGCTCATGGCCGGGACCTCGGTCAAGTGGTCGCAGGCCGCGAAGTCGATGAATCGTTTCATCGGCGAGACCCATATTCCGACCTATACGAACGGAATGGGGCGCGGCACCGTCCCGCCGGATTCCGAGGAATTTCTCAACCGTTCTCGCCGCGTGGCCCTGGAGAAGATCGACTGCATCGTGCTGGCGGGGACCCTGCTCGATTTCCGAATGCGGTTCGGGCAGACGATCCCGGCCGATGCGAAAATCATCCAGCTCGAAATGGACGCGACGTTGATCGGCCAGAACCGCTCGACCGATGTTCCCCTGGTCGGAAACCTCGGCTGTAGTTTCGACCTGTTGCTCGAGGAGATGAAGGAACAGGGAGTTTCCCTCGATTTTTCGGTGTGGCGCGATGAACTCCGCGCGGTCGAGGTCGAGGCGGAGGCGAAAGTGGAATCGGCGCTGAACAGCGACGAGACCCCCATCGACCCCCAGCGGATGTGTCGAGAGGTCCGGGACTGGCTCGACGATCTCGGAGATCCGATCGTCATCGGCGATGGGGGCGATATCGTGGCCACCGCGGCGAAGATTCTGCCCGTCAAGAGCGAAGGAGCCTGGATGGATCCGGGCCCGCTCGGGACCCTGGGTGTGGGAATGCCTTTCGGTCTGGCGGCCCAGCTCGCCAACGCCGATCGGCGCGTGGTGATTGTCTATGGCGATGGCTCCTTCGGCCTCAACGGCTTCGAGTTCGATACGGCCGTTCGCTTTGGCCTCCCGGTGATCGGGGTTATCGGGAACGACGGCGCCTGGGGACAGATGATGCGTCCCCAGGGCACGATCTATGGATGGGACCGCCTGCAGGGGACCCTTCTGAACTTCACGCGCTACGACAAGGTGGTGGAAGCCCTGGGCGGTCACGGCGAGTTCGTCGAGCGGCCCGAAGACATCCGGCCGGCCCTGGACCGGGCTGCGGCCTCTGGGAAGCCCGCTCTCGTGAATGTCGTCATCCGCCAGGATCGAGAGTACAAGGGGTCGACCTACGTCTAGGGGGCGGAAACGCCGCCGCGCCCAGGTTGCGGGAGCGTTGTGCTGAAGATCGAAGCGGGGGACGCCGAAAGGTTCGGGATCTCCGTACGCGCCTTCGCCGACTTCACCCGAGCGCTCGGCCCGATGGCCGTGGTGGATCTCGAAACCACGGGCCTTCCCGACGACCCTGGCGCGGAACTCCTTGAATTTGGCGCCGTTTGTTTCGATCGAGATGGCTCCGAGGTCACGACCGCCCAGACCCTGGTACGCCCCCGGACGGCCCTACCGCTGTTGATTCGTCGCTTGACGGGGCTCTCGGACGCGGACGTGAGCGATGCTCCCACGAAGGAAGAGGTCGCCGCAGAGATTGCGGACCTCCTGGCGGGCCGGGTGTTGATCGCTCACAACGCCGATTTCGAGCGTACCTTCCTCGCGCGCTGCGTGGACCCGGCCCTGGCGGATGCGGTCTTCCTCGACACCCAGGACCTTCTTGCCCTGACGCATCCTGACGCACCGGATCTGCGACTGGAGTCGTTTACGCGCATGCTCCTCTCCACGGAGGAGCGACATCGCGCACTCGACGATGCCCTCGACACCGCTCGCGTGTTGTCGCGAATTTCCGACGGGGCGGCTTCGGGATCCTCACGCTATCTCACTGCTCGCGCGGCACTGGACCGTTACGCCCCCGAGTCGCCGTGGCTCGCGCTGCTCGGCCAGCAACTGGACGTGGGTTCGCAAAGCGAGTCGAACCCCTACATCGAGGTGGGGCCCAGCGCGGAGAAGCCCGTGGCCTTTGACGAAGAGGCCATTGCCAGCGCTCTCTCCGATGTGGAGAGAGGCCAGCGGCATTTTCCCGGGTACCGGATTCGAAAAGAACAGGTCGATCTCGCCCGTCATTTCTTTCGCAACTTCGATTCGGGAGGAGCGCTTCTGATCGAGGGAGGTACGGGCGTCGGGAAGTCTCTCGCGTACCTGGCGGCTGCAATTCCCTTCGCGATGGAGCGTGCAGCGGGCGGCATTCGCGAACCGATCGTGGTGTCGACACGAACCAAGCTTCTCCAGGATCAACTTCTCGAGAAGGATATTGGGAGCGCCGCGCGGATGTTGGGCTATCCCGACCTTCGCGCTCTCTCGATCAAGGGGCGCGCCAACTACGTGTGCGAGCGCCGGTCCGAGCACGTGCTGGACGAAGGACGCCAGGGTTCGATATTCGAAGAGGACCGCTACGCCTCCGCGGTGTTGATGGCGTGCGTACGCACGCGCGCCCACGGTGAGATCGGCGCGATTCCGGCCGCCCTGCTCCGCCGCTACCCTCCGTTGCGCGAGCTTTTGCGCCGCTCGGTGTCCTCTCGCCCGGTTCAATGCAGCCGCGAACAGTGTGCCCGACGGCGAGAGTGTCCGTTCGGACGGCGTCGATCCGCCCTGGCGAGAGCCCATCTCATCGTCGCCAACCACGACTTGTTGCTGCGCTGGCCGCCAGACTATCCGTCCTTCACGCACGCGATTGCCGACGAGGGTCACGAGCTGTCGGGAGTGGCCGACGAAGTTTATGCCACCGTCGTGCGCCCGGATGAAATCATCGAACGCGTCGATGAAATTTTCGGCCGCCCATCGGATCGGGGTCGGGGGGGTACCGGGCTGGCACGCCCGGCCCGCCGGGGAGTGGGGAAGGATGCCCGGGCGTGGCGTCGCGATCTCTACGCGGACCTGAGCGCGCTTGGTCGTGTTCTCTACGACGACGCGAGCGAGTACGGAGAAGTTCACCTTCCCGAGAATGCGGCCGATCGCCTTCCGCTGGCCGCGGAGTTGGCGACGACCGCGGCCCTGCGCCTGGAGCAGGTGGCCTCGGAAGCCATGCGGCGGGACGCCGAGGCCCGGGACGCGGACGGCGACGAGAGAGAAGACGGACCTTCCCCGGTGGAGAGCGCGGCCCAGGACCTCCGGCTCGCCTCCACCGGGCTTCGCGAGGCTTTCTCCGATCGGTCGAGCGAAGCGGTTTCGGCTTTCGAACAGCTCGCGAGCCCTTTTGACCACTGGCAATTGTCGATTCGCGCCGTTTCCCCGGCCCCCGCGTTTCACGAAGCTTTTCTCTCCCGGCTCGAATCGTTTGCCGCGGTCTCGGCGAGCCTTTTTGTCGGTGGCGACGCGTTTGCGGCCCTGGGCGAGTTGGAGATTTCCGAGCGCAGTCTCCTGCCCGTCTCGCAGGTCGCGGTGGAGAGCCCATTCCCCTATTCCGCGCATATGCGTTTCGCGGCCCTGAAGCAGGCGGAGGGAGAATTGGTCGACGAGACCGCGGCGGTGTTGGCCGATCTCGCTCGCCGACTCGATGGGCGGACGCTTGGACTCTTTACGAGCCTGAGGCGCATGAACCGGGTAGCGGAACTTCTGAGCGAGGAGTTTCGCGGCGAAGGCATCGAGATCCTGGCTCCCCGCCGCGCCAGTGACGACCCGTCGGCGTTGGTCGAGCGTTTTTGTCGCGCCCGCGGTGGCGCGGTGCTTCTCGGCGCTCGGACCTTCTGGCAAGGCCTGGACATTCCCGGCACCGACCTCCAGGCGGTCGTGATCGAAAAGCTGCCGTTCGAAGTGCCCACCGAATTGCGTCGGCGTCGGGAGTCCCGGATCCGGGAGGCCGGAGGGGATCCGTTCATGCGGTTCGCGCTGGGCAAGATGCTGCTCCACCTGAAGCAGATGGCCGGGCGACTGATCCGGAGCGAAGACGATCGCGGGCTGGTTGTCGTCGTGGAGGGTCGGACCGATCGTCGCTATTTCCGGCAGCTTTCCCGGGCTCTCCCGGGCGGGGTCCAGGTCCGCGTTGGGCGCCGAGAATTTCTTTCGGGCCTACTTGCCGAACTGGGCCTCGGCACGCATGTTGACGATGCCTGACCCGACGGCATACTGGCTCGGAGCTTGCTTGGGGGCGCTGGAGCGAGATCGGACCGGTGTGCTCCTCGGGCATCCGATCACGGAAAAGGCTGTAAATCCAAGCTGTTAAAATCGAAGCGGAAACCCCGGCGGGTTTTCGCGAGGCAACCGATTACGGAGCGCCGTCCGGGCTTCGAGACCGACATCCTCAGAGGGAGGGGAAATAGTGGCAACCGCGTTCGACGAGGGGAACTGGGCGCTGATCCTCGGTGGTTCCAGTGGTTTCGGATTGGCCACGGCGCGCAAGCTCGCCGAACAGGGTTTGAACCTCTGCATCGTGCACCGCGACCGGCGTGGAGCCATGCGCCAGATCGAGCCCGAATTCGAAAAGCTTCGAAGCCTTGGGATCGGATTCCGCTCCTGGAACGTCGACGCGATTTCGGAAGAGAAACGCACGGGAGTCCTCGATGAGCTGCCCGAGGTGATGGGCGAGAATGGCCGCGTTCGCGTGCTCCTCCACTCGATTGCGTTCGGCAACCTGAAGCTGATCGCCCCGGAAGCCCGGCTGCCCCGCACGGCGCCGCAGGCCCTGGCGGAAAAGCTTGGCCTCGATCCGGGTGCGGTCGTTGCGGCCGCGGACGAACTGCTCTCCGCCGGAGAGGATGGGCTCCATCCGCTGGCGACGCCTCCGGCCTATTCGGCGACGTCCTATCTCTCCGAGGATGATTTCGCTCGCACGATTCTCAGCATGGGGACCAGCCTTCTGGGTTGGACCCAGGGGTTGTTTGACCGGGGCCTCTTCGCAAACAACGCGCGCATCTTCGGCCTGACGAGCGAGGGGAATACGCTCGCGTGGAAGGGGTATGCCGCGGTATCGAGCGCCAAGGTGGCCCTGGAGGCGTTGGCCCGTTCCATTGCCGTCGAGTACGGACCGCACGGGATCCGCTGCAACGTGATCCAGGCGGGGATCACCGATACGCCGGCCCTCCGAGCGATTCCTGGCAACGAACAACTCGTGGCCCAGGCGCGCCTTCGCAACCCGGGGGGGCGCCTGACCGAGCCCCACGATGTGGCCGACGTCATCTATCTCCTTTCGTTGGAGGAGGCCTCCTGGATCAACGGCGAAGTCATCCGCGTCGATGGGGGTGAGCATGTTTCGGGGGTAACGCGTTGACCCTGCACCTCCACGGACTCGGTCATTTCCACCCCGATGCCGAGATCACCAACGGCTTTCTCGAAGAGCTCGATATCGGGACCGACGACGAATGGATCCTCGATCGCGTTGGAATTCGCTCCCGCCGGACAATGCTTCCTCTCGATTACATCCGGGAAACCCGGAATCGCGATCCGCGGGAAGCCCTCGAGGCGGCGACTTTTTCGAACGCCCAAACCGGCGCTGAGGCCGCGCGCATGGCGCTACGGCGTGCGCAGGTCGAGCCTTCCGAAATCGGCATGGTCATCGCGGGATCGTCGGCTATGGACACGGCTTCGCCGGCCGAGGCGTGCAATATTGCTCGCGAACTCGAGATCGAAGTTCCGAGCTTCGACATCAACTCGGCCTGCACGAGTTTCTTCACCCAACTCTACCTGCTCTCCCGGATGCAGCCGGAGTCTCTGCCGAACTTCATCCTGGTCGTGACGCCCGAGGGTTTGACGCGAACCGTCGACTACACCGACCGCTCCTCCGCGGTGCTCTGGGGAGATGCGGCGGCGGCGGCGGTGGTCTCCCTGGTGGAGCCCGGGCGCGCCGAAATCGTCGACACCAGCCTTGTCTCGAGCCCGGCAGGAGCGGAGAAGGTGGTCGTTCCGCGCATCGGTCACTTTCACCAGGAAGGTCGCACCGTCCAGATGTTTGCCATCAAGAAGACCTCGCGGATCCTTCGGGCGCTCCAGGCCGATCACGGGGGGGGCGACCGCGCGTTTCATTTCGTGGGACACCAGGCCAACCTGCGAATGCTCGAGACGGTCTGTGAACGCTGTAAGATCCCGTCGGACCGTCACCACGCGAATGTCGAATGGTATGGAAACACGGCTGCGGCCAGCGCCGCCTCTGTCATTTCGATGGAGTGGGACAAGTGGTCCGCGGAAGACGATATCGCTGTCGTTGGAGTGGGGTCCGGGCTCACGTGGTCCGGGTACCTGATGCGCTTTTCCGGGGAGGAGCCCGATCCGTGAAATACGATGAATTTCTCTCCCGGGACCACTTTACGAAGCCCGAACTGTTGGCGCACTCGTACGGTCGTCTCGTGGAGAATCCACCGGAACACTTCCGGGCCCGGTTACCGGCGCCGCCAATGCTGATGCTCGATCGCGTGCTTGAGCTTTCGGCGCAAAAGTCCCGCGGGAGGATGGTGGCCGAGCGCGACATTCATCTCGACGACTGGTTTTTCCAATGTCACTTCGATGGAGATCCGGTTCAGCCGGGCTGTCTCGGGGTCGATGGGATCTGGCAGATGCTGGGCTTTTACTGCATCTGGCGGGGGGGGCTTGGGTCCGGGCGTGCTCTTGGGTGCGGCGAAGTTGATTTTTTTGGACAGATCCGCCCTCACGACAAGGTCGTTCGCTACGAGGTCGACATCCGTCGCTACACGGAAATTCCCCAGCACGGCGCTTCGATCGTGATCGGCGATGCGCGGCTCCTGGTCGATGGCGAGGAGATCTACGCGGTCAAGCAGGCCAAGGTTGGACTCTTTCGGGACATCGATTACGCGGATTACCCGCTGCCCTCCGAGCGTTCTCGCGGCGGGAGGATGGAGCGATGAGCGAGTCTCCGGTAGCGATCGTCACCGGGGCCGCGACCGGCATCGGAGCGGCGTGCGCCCGGAAATTGGCGGCGGAAGGTTTCCAGGTGGGTATTCACTACCGCTCGAGCGCCGAGAAGGCGGAAAAACTTCTTTCGGAGATACCGGGGGCATTTGGCCTGCGAGCCGACCTTTCCAATGCCGAAGAGATCGACGCAATGATCAAGGAGATCAAGAACGGCCCCGGGCGTGTCGACGTTCTGGTCAACAACGCCGGTTACAACGAGAACGCCCCGATGCTCACCATGAAGCTCGACGCCTACGACGCGGTAGCCGGATTGGCCCGCGGAACCTGGTACCTGACGAAGCTCGTTCTCCGGCGATTCATGTTGCGCAAGGAGTCGGGCCGGATCGTCAACATTTCGAGCGTGGTGGGTTCTACCGGCAACCCCGGCCAGATCCCGTACACGATGGTGAAGGCTGGATTGGATGCGTTTACCAAGTCTCTCGCCCAGGAGCTCGCGGGACGGGAGATTCTCGTGAACTCCGTTGCGCCGGGTTTCATCGAAACGGAAATGACCGGCGAACTGCCCGAGGAGATCCAGGCGGGGATCCTGGCTCGAATTCCCCAGGGTCGAATGGGTCCGCCGGAGGAAGTCGCGGACGTCGTGTGCTTTCTCGCCAGCCGTGCGAGCTATGTCAACGGCTGCGTGCTTCATGTGAACGGAGGGCTCTATGGGGGATGAACGGCTGAATTTTGGCCCCGCCGAGGTCCTGGCGGCGCTTCCGCAGCAGGAACCGTTCCGCTTTCTCGACGAAATCGTAGAGCTCGATGACGAACATATCGTGGCTCGATACACGTTCCGCGAGGAGGCGGACTTCTACCGAGGACATTTCCCCGGAAATCCCCTTACCCCGGGCGTGATCCTGGTGGAGACCATGGCCCAGGCTGGTGTCGTGGCCTTGGGTCTCTATCTTGCTTCCCATGAACTTCCCCGGGAGGAATTCGAGAAACTCGTGACCGTTTTCACCGACGCCAACGTGGAGTTCAGCGGGAGCGTGTATCCCGGAGATCGGGTGACGTGCGTGGGCCGCAAGGTCTTCTTTCGCAGGCGGAAACTACGGTCGGAGGTGGAGCTTCGGCTCGATGACGGCTCGGTCGTGTGTTCCGGAGTGCTTTCGGGGATGGGGGTCGCTCAATGAGCCGCCGCGTCGTCGTGACGGGCATGGGGGTGGTGGCTCCGAACGCCAACGGCGTCTCGGAGTTCGATGACGCGCTGCGAAAGGGGCGGTCGGGGATTCGATTCGTCCCGGAAATGGAAGAGCGTGGATTCGGTTGCCACGTGGCCGGGGCACCCCAGGGCGTGGATGCGATCGCAGAAGCCACATTCGAGGAGGAAGAACTTCTCGTGATGAATGTCAGCCAGCGCTACGCGAGCCTTGCCGCGCTGGAGGCCTGGACCGATGCGGGCCTGGAACGCCCCGATCCGAAAGACGATCGTGTGAACTGGGACACGGGCGCAGTTCTCGGAACCGGGATCGGCGGGATGGACACGACCGCCGATCGCATCGTCCCGTTTGTCAATGCGAAGAAAGTGCGCCGCCTGGGTTCGACGGCTGTTGAGCAGGTCATGGCCAGCGGAATTTCGGCCCGGGTTTCCGGACAACTCGCCCTTGGGAACCAGGTCACGACGAACTCGAGTGCGTGCAGCACCGGTAGCGAGGCCGTTGCCATTGGAGCGGAACGGATTCGACTCGGGTTGGCCGAGCGGATGGTTTGCGGCGGATCCGAGGCAGCGAACGTCTACATCTGGTCCGGATTTGACGCGATGCGCGTGTTGTCTCGAAAATTCAACGACGAGCCGGAGAAGGCCTCCAGGCCGCTCTCCGCATCGGCCGCCGGGTTCGTCCCAGGGTCCGGGGCTGGGGTATTGGTCCTTGAGAGTCTCGAGAGTGCCGAGGCGCGCGGGGCCCCCATCCACGCGGAGATCCTGGGAGCGGCGATCAACTGCGGAGGTCACCGGGCGGGCGGTAGTATGACCGCGCCCAACCCCGACGGGGTCCGGAGGTGTATTCAGCAGGCCCTGGAGGCGGCGTCGATCGAAGCGGAATCCGTCGACGCCCTCAACGGGCACCTGACGGCTACGGGGGCGGATCCCCGCGAGGTGGAGTCCTGGTCGATCGCCCTGGGCCGGGGCCCGGGGGAACTGCCGCCCATCACCGCGACGAAATCCATGATCGGGCACGGACTTGGAGCGGCCGGAGGGCTGGAAGCCGTTGCCAGTGTGCTGATGCTTCGCGGCGGCTACCTTCACCCCTGTCTCAATTCCGAAGATGTTCATCCCGAGATCGAGCCCTTCGCGGGGTCGATCTCGCAAGAGACGCGGGAGATGACCGATCTCCGGATAATGATGAAGGCGAGTTTTGGTTTTGGGGATGTGAATGCCTGCCTCGTCTTTGAAAAATGGATCAACGACTGATCGAGTGAACCGAGGGAGATTCTCGAGATGGAAGAGAAACAGATCATGGAGAGCGTCGTCAAGATACTGACGCCGTGGGTGAAGAACGAAGACGCCCTCGCGTCGGTTGCGATGGAGACGAACATCCTGGACGACCTGAAAGTCAACTCCGCGCGGCTGGTGGACGTGGTGATTGCTTTCGAGGACGAGTTCGATATCGAAATCGAGGACGAAGACGTCGATTCTGTCAATACGGTGGGTGACGCGGTCAAGCTGATTGGATCGAAACTCGGTTGATGCCTCGCCGCCGTCTACGGGTACCGGTGCAGATCCTTCTGTGAATCGGAGCCCAAAAGAGGGCACGCTCTTGGACGGAGCCGCGATACAGCCGGAGTTCAATTTTCGGCACGCGTTGCAACGCGAACTGGGTCGGCTCCTGGCTCCGCTTTGGGTTCCGTGCGTGGCGCTCTACCTCTGGTCGGTAAAACGCTACCGGATCCAGGGAGTCCAGGAGTCGCGCCGAGCCTTTGCGCGTTTTCGTCGGGAGAGCGACGCACCGATTCTCGTATGTGCCAACCACCTGACACTGATCGACTCGATGCTCGTCGCTCTCGCCCTCGTGCCGGTTTGGAAGCTGACCTTCTTTTTTGACTGGATGCCGTGGAATACGCCGGAACGAACGAATTTTGCCTCGGGATGGGGCATGCGCTTTCTGACCTATCTTGCGAAGTGTATTCCGATCACCCGGGGCGGGCGTCGCGAAGACGTGGCCACCGTGTTGGACCGGCTGGGCCGCTTGACGCGCCGCGGAGAGTTGGCACTCGTCTTTCCCGAAGGCGGACGGAGCCGAACCGGGCGCGTCGACGTCGATGCGGCTGCGTGGGGGGTCGGTCGTGTTATCGGTTCCATACCGGGCTGTCGTGTTGTGTGCGTCTACCTCCGCGGTCGGGTCCAGGAAAACTGGAGCGATTTCCCAGTGACCGGCGAAAGTTTCGACGTAGAGGTGGCCTGCATTGAACCGAAGTCCGATTCGCGCGGCGCCCGCCGCTCTCGAGACCTGGCGCGTCAGGTCGTCTCCCAGCTGGTTCGCATGGAGGAGCGGGTTCTCGATGATCGGCAATGACGTCGTTGATCTCTGCGATCGGGATGCCGATTCCGCGACCTTTTCCGCGCGTTTCGACGAGCGGGTCTTTGCCCCATCGGAAAGGTCGCGCATCGCCATGTCCGCGGATCCCGAGAACTGTCGCTGGCGCATGTGGTCGGCAAAGGAAGCGGCCTACAAGGCTGCCCGGAAGGCGGATCCCACGGTCCTCTTTTCGCCGAAGCGATTCGAGGTCCGATTTTCGGAAACCGACTCCCCGGGCGCGGAAATTTGCCTCGGCTCCACGAATCCTTCACGGATCGAGGTCCAATTTTTTTCCGAGGGATCTTCGGTACACGCCGTGGCTCTTTCTCCAGGATGGAAGCACGCGAGGGTCGTTCACGGGTGCGAGCGGATTTCGACCGATTCGATGGGAACGTCTCGTTCGTTCGGTCCGGGAAACGCCGCGCGCCGGCTGGCGCTTCAGCGCCTGGCCCGGGCCTTGGAGTTTCGGCGGGACCAACTCGAGATCCGCCGTGAAGACAGGATCCCCGTCCTCTTTGAGAGCGGGCGCCGGGTCGCGGGGAACCTTTCGCTCTCTCACCATGGGGAGTGGGTGGCCTTTGCGTTCGAGTGCGGAGTGACGACTGGGGAGGCTGCGGAGTGAGCGGAGCAACCACGGGACCCCGCGAGATACGGCGCCTGGCCATCGCGAACCGGGGCGAAGCGGCCCTGCGTTGCATTCGCGCGGCACGATCTCTTGCGGCTCGCGAAGGTACAGTGCTCCAGACGATCGCTCTCTATACGGAGGTGGATCGAGATGCCCCCTTCGTGCGTCACGCGGATGTCGCCATCGAGCTTCCGAGTCGAGAGGGCGCGGTGGCGGCCTACCTGGACCACGATGGCCTGATCGCGGCCTGCCGGGAAGCCGGAGCCGACGCGGTCTGGCCCGGTTGGGGCTTTGTTGCAGAAGATCCGATTTTTGCCGACCGGGTGGCTTCCGAGGGGATGGTTTTTTTGGGTCCTTCCGGCGAGGCGATGCGAGTTCTCGGCGACAAGATTGCCGCGAAGAAGCTGGCCGAAAGTGCTGGTGTCCCCGTGACTTCCTGGAGCGGTGGCGAACTCGAGACGGAAGACGACGCCTCGGCGCAGGCGGAATCCATTGGATACCCCATCGTGATCAAGGCCTCGGCCGGAGGCGGAGGTCGTGGCATTCGGATCGTTCACCAGCCGTTCGAAGTCAAGGAAGCCTTTCGGGCGGCCCGGGCCGAGGCCGAAACCGCCTTCGGGGACAACCGCGTGTTCTGCGAAAAACTCGTTGAAGGCGGTCGGCATATCGAGGTGCAGATCGTCGCCGACGCGCACGGGCACGTGATGGCGGTTGGAAGTCGAGACTGCTCTGTCCAGCGTCGACACCAGAAGGTCCTGGAAGAAGCGCCGCCTCCGAACCTGTCGGCGGAGGTACTCGAGCCCGTAACTTCAGCGGCTGTTCAATTGGCCGAGCGAGTGGGCTACGTCGGCGTGGGCACCGTTGAATTCCTCTTGTCCGGGAGCACCGCCTACTTCCTCGAAATCAATCCCCGGCTGCAGGTCGAACACGGGATTACCGAGGAAATCACGGGGCTCGACCTCGTCGAGCTGCAGATACGTATCGGTCGGGGTGAGTCCCTCGGCGATCTCACGTGGGAGGAAAGCGGCGTCGCGATCGAGGCCCGGGTATGCGCCGAGGATCCGGACGCGGGTTTCCTTCCTTCACCGGGACGCATCGTCGTATTCGACCCGTCCCTCGGCCCCCGCGTACGGCTGGATTCCGGTGTCGCCGCGGGTACCACGGTGCCATCGGATTTCGACTCGCTCATCGCCAAGGTCATTGCGACAGGCAAGGATCGCAACGAGGCACTCGCGCGACTCGCGTGTGCCCTCGGCGACTTTGAACTGGTGGTCCAGGGAGGAGCCACGAACAAGGGGTATCTCCTGGAATTGCTCGCGAGCGACGAGTATCGGCGTGGCGGGGTGGATACGGCGTGGCTGGACCGCTGGGGCGAAGCCCGCGAACGCGAGTCGAGTAGCGACGCCGAAGTCTCGCAAGACGCGCTGGTTGCGGCCGCGATCCTGGCCTACCAGGATGCCCGGAGCGTCGCGCGTACGAACTTCTACGTCGATACCACTCGGATCACGGGCGACCGGATTCCTCCGAGCGAGGGTCAACAGATCGACCTTTCGCATGCCGGAGAAGCCTACCGGCTCAAGGTCTACGCCACGGGTTCGTGGCGCTATCGCGTTCATCTCGATGGGCGCGTGGTCGGGGCGACCATGCGAGAAGAGGGAGCGCAATCGGCGGGGATGATCATCAACGGGCGCCGTCGTCGAATTCTCTACGACCGTACGGATGTGAGCCTGCGGGTAGAGGTCGACAGCCGTCCCTATCGATTTGGCTGGCAGACCTTGGGCCAGGTCGCTGCGGCAACGCCCTCGGTGGTCGTGGCCATCCACGTCGGGGTTGGGGACCGTGTCGAGACGGGCGATTCGTTGGGGCTCGTCGAAGCGATGAAAATGGAGGTTTCTTTCCAGGCCCCGGTTTCGGGAGTGATCCGCGAGATTCGGGTTCGCAAGGGTCAGCAGGTTGCTGCGGGCGAGATCTTGCTCGAGATCGACCCGGCGGGAGAGAGTTCGGACGGCACCGAGGTGCGATCTCGCCTGGAACTTCCCCGTCAAACGGACCCCCTGGCCCTGTTGTTTCGCGCCGACGGTGACAACCCGTTGGGTGAGCCAGCCCTCGAGGCGGCTGCCGCCGCGCAAGCCGGACCCATCGACGATGCCATTCGGGCCGCGCGCGAGGAGGTTCGGCGCGTTCTCCTGGGTTACGACGCCAATTCTGAACGGGGCGACAGCCTCGTGGCTTTTCTCGACGCCCCACTTCCCGAGGATCTCCCGGCCTCCTTTGAGCTCCAATTGGCGGAAATTCGAAGCGAGCTCGCCGTGTTTGCCGACATCGAGGAACTTTTCATCCGGTCTCCCCGGGCCTCGGTATCGGGAGACCTTGGCCCATCCAACAACGCTCGCTTTCGTATGTACGTGCGTCGCATGCGGGCCGAGGGCGCAGGGATCGCGCCGGAATTCCTCGACCTGGTAAGGCGCGCTCTTTGGCACTATGGGATCCACGAACTCACGCCGAGCGACGGCCTCGAGCGCGCGGTGTTGCGGATGCTCGCCAGCGAGCGAGAGCCTTCGCTTCGCCAGCGGCTGGTCTTGGGGATGTTGCACCGCATCGCCGCACTCTCAGAATCCGGCGTGGACCTGGGTGCCCAAGCTGAACTCCGGGACGCACTGCGTCGAATCACGCGCATGCGCGGACTCCTCCCAGACACGGTTGCCGATGCGGCGAGCGAGGCCCACTACCTGATCTTCGAGCGTCCAGAGCTCGAACGCGAGGTCGAGCAGAGTTCCAAGGATCTCGAGGCCTGGCTTGCTCGTGCCGAGTGGCAGCCGACCAACCCTTCCGCGAACGTCCTGATGGAGGTGGCCGCCGGGGCCCGTCGCGTTTTCGACCGCGTCGGCCGGTGGATCGGGGCCGCCGATGTCAACCGGCGGGAGATCGCGCTCGCCGCGCACGTCCAGCGGATCTACGCGCCTATCGCGCCCTCGAATCGGCGCCTCTTCAACCAACAGGGGACCGGTATCCAGTCCGCGGAATACGCGGACCGGGGTCTCGTTCTCGCGGCAACGGCCTCCGAAGAAGAAATCGCGATGGTGGCCGAGCGCCTTTGCCTGGCGGGGGCGAGTCTTGCGGCGAACGAGCTCGAGACTCCGCTCTACGCCCTTGAACTGGTCGTGCCGTCGGGTTTCGAAGGATCGGCTGAACGTTGGGGCAACGAACTCCCGGTGTTGCTCTCGGACGCGGGCCTTCGTTGTCGCTTCAGCATTGCTTTCCTGGTTGAAAATGGAAACCACGTCTATCGCAGTTTCCTGCCGGATTCGGACGGTGGCGTCGCGCTGATGCGCGAGTGCGGAGAGATCCATCCCGAAGTGGCCCACCGCATCGACTTGGAGCGTTTCAAGGAGTTTGAACTCGAAAGAGTTCCCAGCGACGAGGGGATCTACACGTTCCACGGCCGTGCGCGAAGCATGCCCGGGGACGAGCGTATTTTTGTGCTCGCCGACGTCCAAAGCCGGGTCACCGGGGAAGAGCACGAAGCGCGGCTTCACCTCGCGACCTTTGAGCGAGCGTTCTACCAGGCGGCTCGTAGTCTCCGCAGTACGCTGCAAAGTCGCGATCCGCGGCGCCGCCTGCACTGGAATCGGATCGCGCTCTTTTTGGCACCGGAAATTTTCCTGGACCCGGAGATCGCCGACGATCTCGCCAAGCGACTCGCCCCCGCCACGCGTCACCTGGGCCTGGAGAAGGTGTTGGTTCGGTTGAGCCTGCTCGACCGGAATTCTCCCGAGCGGGCTGCCGAAGTTCGCGAACTGGTGATCACCGAGGCGAGTGGCGAGGAGATGAAACTCGACTTCCGGGAGCCGCACCACGACCCGTTACGGCCGGCCGCCGACTACGAACGGCAGGTCGTGGCTGCCCGAAGCCGAGGGCTCGTCTACCCCTACGAAATCATTCGGATGCTTGCCTCCGACGACGAAACCGATGGGGGGGTCGGATCCAGCGCCCTGATTCCGCGCGGGCGTTTCGAGGAGTTCGACGTGGAGTCGAGTCCATCGGGCGTACGCGCCGTAAGCGTTGCGGGGCGCGAATACGGTCGGAACCAAAGCGGTGTCGTCTTCGGGATCATTTCCACGCCCACGGGCAAGGTTCCCGAGGGCATGCGACGGGTGCTGGTTCTCTCGGATCCGAACCGGGGTATGGGGTCGCTCGCGGTTGCCGAGTGCGAACGCATCGTCGCAGCGATCGATCTGGCCGAGCGCGAACAGATTCCGGTTGAGTGGGTCCCGGTCAGTTCGGGAGCGGCGATTGCCATGGACAGTGGCACGGAAAATCTCGACGCGACCGCACGGGTCGTGCGTCGGATCGTGACCTTTACGCAAGCGGGTGGGGTCATCCACGTGATCGTCTCGGGGGTCAATGTCGGAGCGCAGAGCTACTTCAACGCGCTATCGACGATGCTGATGCACAACCGGGGCATCCTTGTGATGACGCCGGGTGCCTCGATGGTGCTCACCGGTCGAGCCGCCCTCGAAGCCTCGGGAGCGGTTTCGGCCGAAGACGAAGTCGCCATCGGAGGTTTTGAGCGAATCATGGGGCCCAATGGGCAGGCCCAGTACTACGCCACCAGCCTCGGGGACGCGTTTCGCGTCCTCTACGATCACTACCGCTATAGCTATGTCGTACCGGGAGAAACCGGCCCGAGGCGCTTTACGACGACCGACCCAACCGAGCGTTCGGTGTGCGACTACGCACTCGATGAGGTTGACGGATTCGACTTTGCCCGGGTCGGAGAAATTTTTGACGACCAAAGCAACCCGGGCCGCAAACGTCCCTTTGCCATGCGGTCGGTCATGCGCGCGGTCATCGACCAGGACGGGGGGCACCTGGAACGCTGGCGGACGATGGTGGGGGCTGAAACGGCGATCTGCTGGGACGCTCACCTCGGCGGAAATGCCGTGACGATGATTGGGATCGAGAGCCACTCCGTGCCGCGGGAAGGTTACCGATCCTTCGACGGGCCCGAAGCGTGGACCGGGGGAACCCTGTTTCCGCTCTCTTCGAAGAAGGTGGCGCGCGCCCTCAACTCGGCGAGCGGGATTCGCCCGACGGTGGTCCTGGCCAACCTTTCGGGTTTCGACGGGTCTCCCGAGTCCATGCGGAAACTCCAACTGGAGTACGGTGCTGAAATCGCCCGAGCCGTGGTGAACTACGAAGGCCCGTTGCTGTTTCTCGTGGTGTCGCGGTACCACGGGGGCGCCTACGTGGTCTTTTCCCAGGAACTCAATGACGATCTTCACTCCATGGCGCTCACCGGATCCTTTGCTTCCGTCCTCGGCGGTGGACCGGCGGCCGCGGTCGTCTTTACCCGCGAGGTACGTGCTCGCGCGCTGGCCGATCCACGGGTAGTGGCCGCGGAGTCGCGGGTTCGGGAGGAGCGATCGCCTGAGTCCCGCGAATCCCTGGAGGAAACTCTCGCGGACGTGACGTTGGAGGTCCAGGCGGATCTCGCTGCAGAATTCGATCGGATTCACAGCGTGGAGCGGGCCCAGGAGGTGGGGAGCCTGGAGCGCATCCTGTCGCCCGAAAAAATGCGTCCCGAGTTAATCCGGTGGATCGAGGCCGGGAGCCGGTTCGGTGGCGAACGGGGCTGAGGCCCACCTGCACCCGGCTGAGGTTTGGATATCCTGACAATGGGAGATGGGGATATGAAAACAGTCGAGCAGCGTTCCGGGGTGGACGGATCGGGCGGGGACCGGATCTTTCTCGAGGGAATCCAGATACCGGCTGCGTTGGGCGTGACGGCGGCCGAGCGGCGGATGCGTCGACCGGTCATCCTCGACGTCGAAATTGGTCAAGATCTCCGGGTTGCGGGTCGCAGCGATCAGATCCGTCACACGCTTCAATACGAACGCATCTTCGAAGTTCTCGAGGACGTCGCAGGAAACCAGGAACACCGCCTGGTCGAAGCGCTGGGGCAGCGAATTGCCGATGCCGTACTCGATAAGTTCGACCCGGAATGGGTGACGGTCTGGGTGCGCAAGCCGAAGCCCATCGCAGGCGTTCTCGACTACGCCGGCATTCGGATTACGCGGAGGCGAGACGAGGGCCAGTGAGCCTCGCCCAGCGCCTCGAGTACGGTGCGCTGTGCCTGCTGCGTGAGCCGTTTCGGCGCCTCCCGGTGGCAACGTCGCTTTCGCTGGCTGCGCGCCTGGGCACGTTCTACGCCTCGCTTGGCGGGGTTCGCCTCGAGTTCGCGCGCATCAACCTCCGCATCGCCTTTCCCGACTGGAGCGAAGCCCGGCGAGAGCGAGTCCTGGCCGAGAGCCTGGCCAATATCGGTCGCACGCTGGCCGAGTTGGCGCTGATCCAGGGTCGCCACCGTTCGCAACTGCTCGGCCGCGTTCGCCTCGAGGGGCTCGAGCACCTCGAACGCGCGCGCCAGCAGTCGGCTACGGGGGGCGTGATGGTGATCTCGGCGCACCTGGGCGACTGGGAGCTATGCGGCATGGCGGCAGCCGGCCAGGGTTTCCCGCTGACGGTGGTCCACCGTCCGTTTGCAAACCCCCACGTCGAGGCCATGGTGCAGCGTTGGCGCGAGGGGTCGGGAATGCAGCCGCTGGCGCTTGGTCGCGCCGCCTCGGGGGCCTTCCGCGCGCTGAAGCGGGGCGAGTACGTGCTGATGTTGCTCGATCAGGACGCCCCGCGAGAAGAAGCGGTGTTCGCGGACTTCTTCGGCGTCCCGGCGGCGACGCGCTCGGCGCCGGCACGGCTGGCCATGAGGGCCGGCGCATCGGTGCTTCCGGTATCGGCCTTGCGCCAGGGGCGTGGCGCCGACCACGTCGTTCGCTTCGAGTCGCCACTCGAGATCCTGGGCGACGACCCCGGTGACCGCGCGCAGCTGCAGGCCAACGTGGCCACCATGAACCGGGCCCTGGAGGCGCTCGTCCGGGCCGCCCCGGAGCAATGGAGTTGGCTGCACCGGCGTTACCGCACGCGACCCGACCCCGACGAGCCCGGCCCCTACCCCTCTCGCCGCGGCGTGAGCCGACCACTGATGCCCCTGCCGCCCGGCTCGAACACAGCCCACCAATAACATATTTAATTTGTCAAGAATTTGAATTAAATACGTAGTTTATTATGATGTTTTACCTGGATACGCGAAAAGTCCGTTCTTCGGCGGCATGTGCAGCCCGGTGGAGCTGTGAGACACTTCGCCCTCCGGATCGGGACGCGAACCGCGCCCGCAGCGACTTCAACGGGATCCCAGGTCCCAGACAAAGGTGACCACGCCATGCTCCAGGTCGTCATTGCGAACCGGCTCCGCGATGGCCTCGTCGTTTTTCTCGGAAACGGGAAGAAATGGGTCGAGCGCGTCGAGGATTGTGCGCCGGCGGGCGACGACGCAGCGGCGGCCGAGCTTGCGGCCCTCGGCGAGGCCGCCGAGGCGAACCAGGAAGTGATCGGGGCCGCCTTGATCGAGGTCGAACACCGCGACGGGGTGCTGACCCCGATCAAGATGCGAGAAGCCATCCGGGCCCAGGGCCCGACGGTCCGCAAGGACCTGGGAAAACAGGCAGGCAACTGACGCGATGTATCGCTACGACGAATTCGACCGGGCCCTAGTCAACCAACGCGCCGAACAGTTTGCTCGGCAAGTCGATCGGCGTCTCGCCGGAGAACTCTC
>JAZAOF010000076.1:0-19672 GCA_036228265.1 Myxococcota bacterium
ACGGGCGAATCGACACGGGCTTCGCTTTGAAGACCTGGCCCGGGCCCTGCGGGCGGCGAATGACGGAGTGGTCGCTTCGAGCCTTCGCGAAAGCGCACGGAGCGAAGACGTCGATATCCGGGTTCGACTCGACGACCGGTATCGCAAGAATCTCCAGGATCTTCTCGATATCGAGATTCCCACGAGCAAGGGCTATCTCGTCCGCCTGAGAGACGTGGCCACGGTCGACGTGACCCGCGGTTATCGCGCCTTCCACCGCTACGACGGAAAACGGACGGTTTCGGTTTTTGCCCAGGTGGACGAGGTGATGGAGACCGCGCTGACGGCGAACCGGAAACTCCAGGCCGAGTTTGCCGACCTCGAACAGCGATACCCCGAAGTTCGGGTTCGCTACGGCGGAGAATTCGCCGAGTCCAACGAAGCGTTCGCGAGCCTTTTTGCAGTCACTCCAGTTGCTTTGGTGGCGGTTTACATGATCCTGGCGGCACTCTTTCGGAACTACCTTCAGCCGGTCATCGTTCTGTCGGCGATTCCCTTCGGCTTCAGGGGGATCGTCCTGGGGATTGCCCTCTTTGACTACAGCTTGAGTTTCGTCCTGGTCTACGCGTCGATCGGTCTCACGGGAGTCATCGTGAACGACTCGCTGGTCATGGTGGATTTCATCAACCGGGCGCGGCGCGAGGGGATGGAACTGCTCGAGGCCGTGCGCCTCTCCGGGGCTCGCCGGTTTCGCCCGATCCTGCTCACGACGCTGACCACGGTGACCGCGCTGCTCCCGATGGCGGTGGGGCTACAGGGGTCTTCCAAGACCTACGGACCGTTCGCGGCCTCGATTTCCTTCGGCATGATCGTCGCCATGGTGGGCACCCTGTTCGCCGTGCCGGTGGTCTACACGGTTCTGGTCCACGGACAAGCGAGCCTGACCCGGGGCTGGGAGCGGCGGAACCAGTTTGCGCGGCAGCTCGCCGAGGCCGTGCCCGATCGCTTTCGGAGGAGGGGCTAGGCGGAGCGCTGGGAGTTCGGGTCGGGGTCGCCGGGGTTGCGCGCGAAGACGAGCTCTTCGACGGGTTCGCCCCCGATGAGGTGCGATTGAATGATCCGCTCGAGGTTCTCGGGCGTGCAGTTGCGATACCAGGTTCCGTCCGGGTAGACGATTCCGATCGGGCCGTCGCGACAGATCCGCAGGCATTCGACCTTCGAACGGAAGATTCCCGATTCGACGTCCGAGAGTTCCAGTTCGGCGAGTCGGCGCTTCAGGAAGCTCCAGGCTTCGTTCTGGGATTCTTGCGGTGCGCAATCTCCTCCGACACAGACGAGGATGTGGCGCCGGTAGCTTTCGACGTGGAGGTTCTTCGCCAGGAGTTCGAGACGAGACTTCGGCATGGGGGTCGAGTATACCGACTGCGCGGGGAAGGTCCGTCCAGCGGAATTTTCTGGAGTTGTGAGCGAGGCGCGCTAGCTTCTGCGCGCCATGACGCTCGAAGCTCGTAAAGACCTCCGGAATCTCGCCATCATCGCGCACGTGGATCACGGGAAGACGACCCTGGTCGATGGACTCTTTCGCTTCACGGGAGCTTTTGGATCCCGTGATTTCGAGGAGAGGGCGATGGACTCCGGGGATCTGGAGCGGGAGCGGGGGATCACGATCTCCGCGAAGAGCACCTCCGTTGAATGGGAAGGGCTCCGGATTCAACTCGTCGACACGCCTGGGCACGCGGATTTCGGGGGCGAAGTCGAGCGAACCCTCGGCATGGTGGATGCGGCCCTGTTGCTCGTCGATGCCGTCGAGGGTGTGATGCCACAGACCCGCTTCGTGCTCCGCAAGGCGCTCGCTCATGGCCTGCGCCCGATCCTGGTGGTGAACAAGATCGATCGCCCGGAGCAGAGAGCCGACCAGGTCGTAGACGAGGTGTTCGACCTTCTCGTGGAGCTCGGAGCCGCCGATGACCAGTTGGATTTTCCAGTCGTCTATGCGTCGGCCAAGCAGGAGGCCGCCACCCTCGATCTCGCGGAACCTCTTTCGGATCTTCGTCCCCTGCTCGAAGTCATCCGAGAGCACGCTCCGCCGCCGCTCGTCGATCGGGAAGCGCCCCTGCAGTTCCAGGCGGTGACCCTGGGATGGGATGACTTCGTGGGCCGCCTCGTGATCGGTCGCGTGGAGAGGGGCGTCCTCGAGCGCAATGCCACGGTCGTCCGGATCCCCGCCGAGGGTTCCGGGGATAGTTTCCGGGTCCGAAAACTCTTTGGCGTGCGGGGACTTTCCCGAACGGAGCAGGATCGCGCGGAGGCCGGAGACATCGCCATCCTGGCAGGAATCGACTCCATCGAGATCGGGGACACGCTGTGCGACCCGGGCGAACTGGTGGCGCTGCCGCGCATTGCTCTCGACCCGCCGACTTTGCGTGTTCGCTTCGGCGTCAATGACTCGGCCTTCGCGGGCCGCGAGGGCCAATTCGTGACCAGTCGCCAATTGTGGGAGAGGCTGGAGCGGGAGGCCCTGGGCAATCCGGCGATTCTCGTGGAAGAAACGGCGACCCGGGACACCTTCGAAGTAGCCGGGCGGGGTGAATTGCAGATCTCGGTGCTGGTGGAAACACTTCGGCGCGAGGGGTTCGAGTTCGGGGTGTCGCGCCCGGAGATCATTCTCCGCGAGGTGGAAGGTCGATCGTGCGAGCCGGTGGAGGAGGTTTGGATCGACGTCCCCGAGAAGGTTGCAGGGAGCGTCATGGAGAAGTTGGGCGGGCGTCGGGGCCGGATGGTCTCGATGGAACACGAGGGAGACCGCATGACGCTTCAGTACGTGGTTCCGAGTCGTTGCCTTTTCGGGTATAGAAGCGAGGTTCTCTCGGACACCCGCGGCGAGGGTGGTCTCCATAGGAGTGTCCAGGGCTACGAACCCTACGTCGGGGATATTGATGGACGAGGCGTTGGGGCCATCGTCGCCACGGAAGAAGGTCGGGCGACCGCGCATGCGCTGGCGAGTATCCAGGAGCGGGCGACGATGTTCATTGAGCCCGGCGCCCAGGTCTACGAGGGGCAGGTCGTTGGAGAGGCGCGGCGGCCCGGAGACATCCAGGTGAACGTCTGCCGCACGAAGAAGCTCACGAACATCCGGGCGGCAGGGCGAGACGATTCGCCGCAGGTGTCTCCGCCCCGTCGCGTGACCATCGAGAGTGCCCTGGAATGGATCGAAGACGACGAATTGCTCGAGGTGACGCCCGAAAACCTCCGTCTTCGCAAGCGGATTCTCTCCGGGAGTTTTCGCAAGCGATGAGCGAGAACCCCCAAGTCGCCCCGGGCGAGTTTTTGATGAGTTCCGAGGAAGCCGACCGCTACCGAGAGGATGGATTCTTCGTTCGCCGGTCGGTCTTTGATCCGTCCGAGGTCTCCGTGCTGCGACAGGCGGTGGAGCAGGTGGTGCACGAGCAGGCCCAGCGCACTGCGGGCGAGACCTACACGATCGACGGCAATCGCTATCGAGATGGGTCGGAGGTCACGTTGCAATACGAGCACCACGCTGGCGCCCGTACGATTCGGGTGATCGAGCCGTTTCATCACCTGCATCCAGACCTGGATCGCCTCGTAGACGATCCCCGAATGACCGAACCCATGTGCGGAATTCTCGGATGCGACCGCGTTGCCCTCTGGACGGACAAGATCAACTTCAAGCGCCCCCGCGAAGGGTCGGGGTTCCGCTGGCACCAGGATTCGCCGTATTGGAGCCACGTTTGCGACGAGACCGGCCGTCTCCCCAACGTGATGGTCGCACTCGATGATGCCAGCGAGGAAAATGGATGCTTTCGCGTGATCCGGGGGTCGCACCAGAATGGTTTTCTTCCGGGAATCGACGATGCCACGCAATTGGGCCCGCTCTTTACCGACCCAGGGTGTTTTGACGAGGCCGACCAGTTTGCGGCCGTGGTGCCGGCGGGCAGCCAGGTCTTCTTCAGCCCGCATGCCGTCCACGGTTCGCAACCCAACGGGTCCTCCCGACAGCGGCGTGCCCTGGTGTTGACCTATCAACCGGGGGGGCGACGAATGTTCAAGATTGACGCCACCCGGAACGCGGGGGGTCAGAGGTCGCGAATCGACGCCTTTGCGAACTCGGCGCGCAGTTCGTCGTAGGTGCGCGCTACGGGGTACTGTGGAAACTCCTCGACGACGTTGTCCGGGGGGCGAAACAGGATCCCGGCATCGGCCTCGCCCAGCATGGTGGTGTCGTTGTAGGAGTCGCCGGTCGCGATCGTTCGGAAGTTCAGTTCGGCAAAGGATTGAACCGCTCGGCGCTTCGGGTCCGGAAGCCGGAGGTGGTAGTCCCGGATGCATCCGCCGTCATCGATCTCCAGGGAATGACAGAAGAGGGTGGGCCAGCCGAGTTGTCGCATGAAGGGCTCGGCGAACTCGTAAAAGGTGTCCGAGAGGATCACCACCTGGAAGTGCGTACGGAGCCATTCGAGGCATTGCGCAGCTCCTTCGAGGGGAGACATCTCGCCAATCACGGCCTGGATGTCGGCAATGCCGAACCCTTCGCGTTCGAGGATGCCGAGCCGGCGGCGCATCAATTCGTCGTAGTCGGGCAGGTCCCGGGTTGTGAGCCGAAGCTCTTCAATCCCCGTCTGCTCCGCGAAGGCGATCCACACCTCGGGAATCAGGACCCCTTCAAGGTCGAGGCAGGCGAGTTCCACGCTGGACGTCTCCCGGGATGGCAGCCGATGGGTTCGCTGAGTCCGCCTCCAGGGCAGAATCTCGCTTTCGGATCCGGATTCTAGTGAATTGGCACTGAGTTGCCCGCCTGCGGGGACCCCGGTGCGGCGCCGTGTCGGAGACCCCGAAAAGCACGGGGCTGACTGATTCGGTAGTTTTGGTCCACCGACATGCGCTGCGAATCGATCTACCACCGCCGCGCACGTCCCGAGAGTGTCAGCCGTCTCGCCCGGATCGCCTACCTCGGTACGTGTGTGATTCCCCTCGTTTTTTCAGGGGCCTGCGCCGATTCCGGAAACGGGGGCCACGGCTCCGAATTTTCGGAGGAGCCTGTTGCCGTTGAAGTGATCACGGTGTCGCCGCAGCCCGTCACCCACGCCGTCGCTCTTACCGGCCAGTTCGAGGCTGAAAACCACGTCCTGATCAAGCCCGAAGTCAATGGCGTGATTGCCACCGTCGAGTTCGAAGAAGGCCAACCCGTTGTCGAGGGGCAGATCCTGTTCCGGATCCGAGATGGAGAACAGGCGGCCCGTCTCGAAGCCGCTCGCGCAGCCTTGCGCCTTGCGAAGGATGTCTACGACCGGACACAACGCCTCGCCCAGCGCGATGTCTCCTCCATGGCGCGTCGTGCCGAGGCGTCGGCGCGACTGGACGAGGCCCAGGCCCGGGTGGATCTCGCCGAAGTCGAATTCGAACAAACCCGAATCCGTGCGCCGTTTTCGGGGATGACGGGAATCCGGACGACGGCGCTGGGAGACCGCGTCGAAGAAGACGACGCGTTGGTCTCGCTGGCCGCGATCGATCGGCTGCAGTTGGTGTTCACGGTGCAGGAAATGGGTGTCGCACTGGCCCGGGTGGGGGGGACCATTCACGCTCGGGTCGTTCCGTGGCCCGGGGAACGCTTTCCCGGCCGGGTCTTCTTCGTTTCACCGACGATCGATCCCACGGCACGTCGGTTGGTGCTGAAGGCATGGGTCGAAAACGCGGATCACCGGTTGAAGCCGGGAATGTTTGCGAATGTCGATGTCGAAGTCGCGCAACTGGAAAACGCGTTGATGATCCCGGAGTCCGCATTGGTTCACGATCGCAACGGAACTTTCGTCTGGCAGGTGGGCGAGGAAGAGCGCGTCGCGAAGGTCCCCGTCGATATCGGTCTACGTCAGAAGGGGCGCGTTCAGGTGGTGAGAGGGATCGAGCCCGGGGACCGCGTGATCTCGGCCGGGACCAACAAGGTACTCGCAGGCGATGTCGTATCGGCCGTCGAGGCCGAGCCCGCCGCTCATGCCGCGGATGAAACGCTTCCAGAGGCTTCGGGTCCCAGCGGCGACGAGACGTGAGGCTCTCCGAGATCTGTATCGAGCGCCCGGTGTTCACCACGGTGCTCTCGTTGGTCATCGTTCTCGTGGGGTCCCTGGCGTTGCTTCGGCTCCCGAATCGGGAACTTCCGGACGTCGATCCTCCGGTGGTCATGGTGACCACGATCTTCCAAGGCGCGTCCGCCGAGGTGGTGGAGACCTCGGTGACGGAACCCCTGGAGGGCGCCATCAACGGGATCGAGGGCGTCCGGCACGTGACTTCGACGAGCCGCGAGGAGGTGTCCCAGATCAAGGTGGAGTTTGCCTTGTCCCGGTCCATCGAGGCAGCGGCCAATGACGTGCGCGATCGCGTCTCCCGGGTGCGGAGGGACCTACCCGAAGACGTGACCGACCCGGTCGTGGCGAAGCAGGATGCCGACGCCAGTCCGATCATCTGGCTCGCCCTGTTCGGGCCCGATACCAACCAGGTTGAACTCACGACACTGGCCGAGACCCGGATCATCGATCGCGTCGCCAAGCTTCCCGGCGTGGCCTCGGTGATCGTCGGCGGAGACCGGCGGTTTTCGATGCGGATCTGGATCAACAATCGGCGCCTGGGGGCCCACGACCTCAGCATTTCCGAGGTCGTCGAAGCGCTCCAACGGGAAAATGTCGACATCCCGTCCGGCCGCGTGGAGAGCGCCGACACGGAGTTCACGGTTCGTAGCCTGGGAGAAATGAAGCGGCCCGAGGACTACCGGAACATGGTGGTGGCGATGCGGGAGGGAGGTCCCGTTCACCTGGGTGACGTGGCCAACATCGTGACGGGGCCCGAGAGCGATCGCAAGTTGGTTCGTTTCAACGGTGTTCCCGCAATTGGGCTGGGGATCGTCAAGCAATCTCAAGCCAACACGCTGGCGACCGCGGAAGCGGTTCGAAGTGAAGTCGTCAATCTTTCCAAGGATCTTCCCCGAGGCGTTGACCTCGACGTAGCCTTCGATTCGTCTCGCTACATCCAACAGTCCATCGAAGACGTGGCCCGGACCATCTTCGAGGCCGCGATTCTCGTCGTTCTCGTGATCTACATCTTCTTGCGCAGCGCGAGGGCGACGGTCATTCCCGCCATTGCGATCCCGGTTTCGATCATTGGGGCCTTCGGATTTCTTTATTTCGCCGGCTTCACCATCAATACGCTGACGCTCATGGGAGTGACGTTGGCCATCGGGCTGGTGGTGGACGATGCCATTGTCGTCCTGGAGAACATCACGCGCTGGATCGAGCAGGGATATGAGCCCATGGAAGCCGCCCGCCGTGGCATGGCGGAAATCTCCTTTGCGGTGGTGGCGGCGACGGTTTCGGCCGTCACGGTGTTTCTCCCCCTGGTCTTCTTGACCGATACCACCGGGAAACTGTTCCGCGAATTCGCAGTAACCGTGGCTTCGGCCATCGCCATTTCCGGGTTCGTGGCGCTCACGTTGTCGCCCATGATGGCCGCCCGGGTTCTGCGGGGTCCTCGGCCGGAAAGCGCACTGAAGCAGGCGCTTGGCCGGGGCGTGGAGAGCCTGGCGACGGGGTACCTCCGCCTGCTGCGGCCCGTGGTCGCCAGCCGGCGAGCCTCGATGCTGTGCCTGGCGCTGGGGCTGTTGTGGTCGGCCGCGGGCGTGGTGCTCTTTTTCGAAGCCGACGAAGAACTCATGCCAAAAAATGATCGGGATGTCGTCATCGTGCTGACCCAGGGGCCCGAGGGCAGCACCGTGGAGTACATGGATCGCTACCAGAAGCAGGTCGAGGCGGCGCTCCTCGAGGTTCCGGAAGTGCGGCGAAATCTGTCGGTGGTTGCCCTGGGCATCGGAACTCCCGGCACCGTGAATCGCGGTGTCGTTTTCAGTCAACTCGTTCCGCAGGATCGGCGCGAGCGAAGCCAGGCCGACGTGGCCGATTCGCTCGGCGAGGTCCTGGACCGGATTCCGGGTATTTCGACGTACGTGCTCGAGCCCAGCCCGGTTCGCGGCTTCACCTCCGACCCGGTCGAGATCGTGATTCAGGGCGACGACGTCCACGAATTGGCACGGATCGCAGACGACATCGAGCGACGCGCCGAGGCCGAGGGAGGTCTCGACAGTATTCGGGCCAACCTGGTCTTGAACAAGCCTCAGATCGAAGTCGCGATCGACCGCGATCGAGCCAGCGACCTCGGCATGTCGGTTCGAGACATCACGACGACCCTGCAGATTCTCCTGGGGGGGCTCGACATCTCGACCTTCAAGCAAGGAGGCGATACCTACAACGTGATGGCCCGCCTACAGAGCGACGACCGGTCCCAACCCAGTCATCTGCTCGAACTTTTCGTCCGGGGGCATGCGGGTCTCGTGCCGCTGGCCGCGGTCGTGGACTCGAAGGAGACCACGGCGCCGCGAGAGTTGCCGCACTTCGACCGGATTCGAGCGGTGACCCTCACGGCCGACGTGGAGGATGGGGTCTCCCAGGGCGAAGGGTTGCGGCAGATCTACCGGATTGCCCAGGAAAGCCTTCCGCCGGACGGAGACTACCGGGTCGTGTACTCCGGCGAGGCGGAAAAGTTCTTCGAATCGGGAAGTGCGCTGCTTTATGCCTACGGCCTGGCGATTCTCGTGGTTTACCTCGTCCTCGCGGCGCAGTTTGAAAGTTTCATCTACCCGGTGGCCATCATGGCCGCGGTCTTTCTTTCGTTTACCGGGGCGCTCCTGGCGCTCGAGGCCATGGACATGACGCTCAATATCTTTTCGAAGATTGGCATCGTGATGTTGGTGGGGTTGGTGACGAAGAACTCGATCCTCATCGTTGAATTCACCAACCAGTTGCGCAGGCGCGGGCGAGGCCTGGAGGAGGCGGTTCTCGAGGCTTCCCGAACGCGTTTTCGCCCGATCTTGATGACTTCCGTGGCGACCATTGCTGGAATCCTCCCGATCGCCATGGGCCTCGGGGCGGGGGGCGAGTCCCGTGCGCCGCTCGGAGTCGCGGTCGTGGGGGGCATGCTTTTTTCGACGCTGCTGACCTACTTCGTCGTCCCCGTGAGTTATGTCGCCCTCGAACGGGCGCGGGGCGTGCTGGGGGGTGGGGTTGAAAAGGTCGCCGCGGTTTCCGCGACGGAACGGGCGGCGGCGGGCCATTGAGCCTCTTTGAAGCCCTTTGGCTCGGGATCGTCCAGGGCTTGACCGAGTTCCTGCCGGTGTCGAGTTCGGGCCACCTGGTGATGGTTCAGTCCTGGCTGGGTTCGGTTCCCGGTGGCGACCTGGTCTTCGAGGTCGCGGTTCACGTGGCCACCTGGTTTGCCATTGTCGTCTTCTACCGGGTCCGGATCGCGGGACTTGTCCGAGGCGTTTTCGCAGGGCAGCCGGACGCGTGGCGGTATACGTCGAAACTGGCGTTGGCCACGCTTCCCGCCGTGGCGGTGGGCCTCCTGGCGCGGGGGCGGGTCGAAGCGGCTTTTGATACGCCGGCCGTCGTCGGGGTTGGGCTGCTCGTGACCGGCGGGTTGCTTTGGACGACCCGTTGGAGCGAACCGCGGGCGCGCCGGCTCGAACCCGGGTGGGGAGCTGCATTCGTCATCGGCCTGGCCCAGGCCCTGGCGATCTTGCCGGGGATTTCTCGAAGCGGTTCAACGGTGGCGGTGGCCCTCGCACTGGGCGTGGCGCCGCTTGCCGCGGCCGAGTTTTCGTTTCTTCTCGGCGTGATTGCCATCGCGGGAGCCGCGGTCCTGGTGCTCCCCGACGCTGCCAACCACGCCAGCCTGTCCTGGCCCACGCTCTCAGTGGCTTTCGCAGCGGCCCTCGTGTCGGGATTGGTGGCGCTTGGTTTTTTCGTCTGGCTTCTCGAACGCCGCGCCTTCTATCTCTTCGCCTACTACGACTGGGCCGTGGGGAGCGCCTTCCTGGTCACGCTGTATTTCGCCGGCTAGCCAGGGGGCCAAACTGCGAGCGGCCCGCGAATCCCGAGGGATCGCGAGCCGCTGGATCGAGCGATTTCTCGGAGCCTAGGGCTCGAGAATGGGATGCAGCCGCTGGGCCGGCTGGGTCTCGCGCAGTTTCTTGAGAGCCCGGGCTTCGAGTTGGCGCACGCGTTCTCGCGAGAGCCCCAGGGACTGGCCGATCTGTTCGAGCGTATGCTCTTCCTCACCGCCAAGCCCGTAGCGAAGTCGCAGGATCAGTTGCTCCCGTGAGGTCAGCGTGCCGATCAGTGTTCCCACTCCCGACCGCATCCGATCGTCATCGATGCCGCCATCCGGTGCCTCGGAGCCCGGGTCGGCGACGAAATCTTCAAGACGCTTCTCGGTTCCGGCCACGTTGGACTCGAGCGAAATCGCTTCGCGCGAAAGCCGGTCCAGGGCTTCCAGGGAGTCGGTGTCCGTCCCGAGAGCCGGCGCCAACTCGGCCGGCGTGGGGTCGCGACCCAGCTTTCCGGTGAGTTCGGCCCGCACGCGTTGGCTGCGCTGAAGTCGGTCATGGACGTGCGACGGAAGGCGAATGGTTCGCGAATGATTCTGGATGGCTCGCACCAGGGCCTGGCGAATCCACCAGACGGCATAGGTCGAGAACTTGAACCCGCGCCGGTGGTCGAACTTCTCCACCGCGCGGATCAGTCCCAGGTTCCCTTCCTGGATGAGGTCGGGAAAGGACAGCCCGAGGTTTCGGTAGTCCTTCGCGATGGCGACGACCAGTTTCAGGTTGTGCTCGATGAATCGATTCTTGACGTTCGTCATCGAATCGTGAGCCCGCTCCACCGAATCCGTGAATTCGAGGAAACGTTTCTTGTCGACGCCGGCCTCGAGTTCGAGTTGCTCGAGCTTCCGGGTTCGAGCGCGGGTTCGTCGCATCTCCCGAGCGAATTTTCCGGCGTTCTCGCGAAGTTCTACGAGAAGCGCGAGAGAAAGCCGGGCGTTGTGCATCTCTTTCGAGATCTTGGTGTCGGTGCGCTCGAGGGTTTTCGTCTGCCGGGCACCGGCTCGCAGGAATTGGGGCTCTCTCTCGGCGAGAAGTTTTCGGAGGCGGTTGGCGGCCCGTTCCACCCGAGCCGCGATCTCACCTGTCTCCTCGTCGCCCATGGACTCGGAGAGTTTTGCGCCGGTATGGGAGAGGGCCCGAAGTTCATCCCATCGCGAGACGACATGCTTGGCCGACAGGGGGATGGCGTAGAGCACCTCGCGAAGCTGCGCGGTGGCGGCTTCGAGCTCCTTGGCCAGGACGACTTCCTCCTCCCGGCGTAGTGTTCGCGTCCCACCGATCTCCTGGAAATACGATTCGAGCGGCCGGCGTTCACGGCCGGGATCGAGTTCATCTGCAGAGACAGCGGGTGTGGCGCCCATGGTTGCGGGCTTCGGGGACTGGGCCCCGGTTCCCGTTTGGTTTTGGTTGTCCGCTTTCAACGGTTTTCCTCTCCGATTTCCGGTGCAATTCCGATGGGTCATCGGATACCGCCCGGATATGACCGGTTTCCCGTGTTTCGTTCCTGGGGCGCTCACGTTGTGGGTCTGCGTCTCTTCTCGGGGTCCCGGGGGCTCTCCCGCCGCTAGATCCGCCTCCTGGGGCTGCGGATCCGGACCTACTGGGTAGGTCGCTCGCGTCGGTGTCATCCCGTACACCTGGCCTTTTCCCCACCCCGGGATCTCGCTCCCGGGCCGCCCGTGCCTAGCAGGCGGCGTGATCGCTATGGAACTGGTTTTCTCTCCAAGGGGGGGTGAAGCGACGCGTTATGATGGTCTCAGCGGCAAAAAAATTCCAGCCTTTTCTTGCAGAATTCATCCGGTTTGATCGATTCTGTTGCCTATTTTTGCCCGACCCGCTGCGTGCGCGATGATTGTTCGAAAATGTGTCCCTAAAAGGACCCGTTTTTTGATGGTTGTTGGAGTCCTATCGGACAGAAACGGTTCGGTCCCGAGCCCTTCGGAGGCTTTCTTCCGGAGCCCCGAACTCGAAACGAGCGATGCCCCTCGGGGATTCGCCGGCCTTTGGGCCGCGGCGCCTTAGATGGCCCAGACCCAGGGGATCACGCTCATCGCGACTGCACCGACGATGATGTCCAGCGGCAGGCCGGCTCGGACGAAGTCCGTGAAGCGGTAGGCGCCGGCTCCGTAGACGATCAGGTGGGTCTGGTACGTCACGGGGGATGCGAAGGCGCAGGTTCCCGCGACGGCCACGGCCACCACGAAGCCCCGGGGATCGGCTCCCACCTGGGCGGCCGTCGCAACGGCGATGGGAAACAGGATGGCCACCGCGGCTGCGTGGTGGAGCATTTCGGCCAATACCAGGCAGAGGACGTAGACGACCAGGAGGGCGGCCACCGGGCCGGCATCGCCCACCGCGGAAACGACGAGGTTGGCGATGGCGTTGGCGGCCCCGGTTTTTTCCATTGCGGTCGCAATGCCCAGGCCGGCTCCGATGATGACGAGGATCGACCAGTTGACGCTGGCTCGGGCTTGTGGACCGGTGAGGCAGCGGGTTGCGACCAGCGCGCCAGCCGTGACGAGCGCACCGACGGCGATCGTCACCAGACCGGTGGCTACGGCGATCACCATGAGCAGCAGCAGCCCGATGGCCAGCCAGGCCCGTTCGTGCCGAGGGCGCGCGGAGCCTTCGAGTTCGTTCACCAGGTAGAAGTCCGGGCTATTGCGGTGAGCGCGCATGAAGCCCGCTGCGCACTGCAGCAGCAGCGTGTCGCCGGGCCGAAGTACGATTTCTCCGATCTTTCCGCCGAGGCGTTCGGCGTTGCGGTGGACCGCGATGACCGCGGCGTCGTAGACCGTGCGAAAGTTGGCGTCGCGAATACTGGTTCCGACCAGCGGTGAAGAACTCGAGACGACCGCCTCGGCCAGCCGGTGGTCCGGGTCAAAGACGGTGGGCTGATCGCTTTCGGGAGCGGGTACGAGCCCTCGGATGCGCTGCAAATCGATGATCGTCGCGACGACCCCGGCAAAGACGAGTTGGTCGCTCGCAGCGAGGATTTCGTCGGGGGACACGGGGGTGATAATTCGTCCGTTCCGGTTGATTTCGACGAGAAAAAGCCCGGGGAGACGGCGTAACCCGGCCGCTTCCACGCTTTGGTTGACGAGCGGACAGTCGCTCTGAACGTGCATCGTGGCGACGTATTCTCGTCTTCGGTCGCCTACCGCGTCCGAGGCGTCGCGACGGTCGGGCAGCAGCCGAGGGGCGATGAAAATCAGGTAGAGCAGGCCCACCGCGCACACGGGGATGGCGACCGGCAACAGTTCGAAGAAATGCAGGGGAGTCATCCCGGCTTCTTCCACCAACCCGGCCACGGTGAGCGTGGTGCTGGTGCCCATGATGGTCGTGATGCTCCCGAGGATCGAGGCGTAGCTCAGCGGAATCAGGAAGCGGCTCGCCGACAGTCCGTTGCGCCGGGCCCACTGGATGACGCTGGGAGTCATCATGGCCACGATGGGTGCGTTGTTGAGAAAACCCGAGAGGCCCATCACCGGGGACACGATGCGCAAGGTTCCTTCCCGGGCACTGTGGGCTCTCCCGAGGAGGCGCCCCAGGGTGATGTCCAGGGCGCCCGTTTCCCGGAGCCCCGCAGACACGATGAAGAGTGCGCCGATGGCGGGAACAACCGGGTTGGCAAAGCCCAGGAAGGTTTCGGCGGGCGATAGCGTTCCCGTGACCGCCAGGGCGAGGAGAGCGGCCATCAAGACGAGATCCGGCGCCGCGATTTCTCGCACCATGGCGAAGAGCGCTAGCAAGACGACTGCGAGCGTGAGCCAACCGTGCCAGTCCATTCACCCTCCACGATAACGGATCGCCGCGCCGGGGGCTGTCCGGTCGGCGGACCGACGAGTCGACCACCGAAAAATCCGCGATACTCCCCGGCATGGCGATCGAGGAGAGCGGCGAAACGGGCTTCACCGAGAGGGAGTTCTACCTCTCGGAGTTCAGGGGCAGGACCGTGGCGATTGCGCTCCGGTCCGGGTGCGGACAGGGCCCTGGGGGGGCAACGGCCCTGGAAGGCCTACGCGGGGTCCTCGATGAACTGGTCGCCAATACCACCCGGGTAGTTCTCTTGTCGCCGGAGCGGGAGTTGCTGGCGAAATTTCTCGGCGAGGCCGGGGTCGAGTTGGCGAGCGCCGACTGGGCTGCACAACTCTGGAGGGCCGTGCGGACACAGGGCAAGTCGGGCCTTGTTCTTCCCGGTGGGGACGGGTTTGCCGCGGCTTGTCACGCCGCGTCGCAGCGTCTCGGTTTCGCGAAACTCGTGTGGGTCGACGATCCCCCCCTGATCCGGGGGCCGGAGGCGGCTTCCTACGTCGACCTCAAAGGCCTCAATCTTCTCCTGGGGACAGGCGACCTCTCTCCCGAACGCCGCGCGGTTCTCGAGGAGATTCGGGCGATGCTCGACGAGGGTCTTCCGGCGGTCAACGTGTGTTCCCTGGGTGCGGTGCGAGAGGAACTCTTTACGTATGCCGGCTCGGGAACCCTGTTCACGCGGGAGGGCTACACCGTGGTCCGCGATCTCGCCTTGCACGAGTTCGATGCGGCACACCACCTGATGAGGCGGGGGGTGGCCGAAGGGTTCTTGTTGGAACGCTCTCCGGAGCAAAAAGAGCACGTGCTCGCCCACGCGTTCGGGGTGTTCGTGGAGGATCGGTATCTCGCCGGAATAGGGGCTTTGCTGCCGTATTCGGGGAGTCCGCCGATGGGGGAGGTCGTGTCGCTCTACACGGTGACTCGCTTCGTCGGCGAGGGGGTGGGAGCCCACCTCTTGCGCTTTGCCGCCGATCGGGCCCGAGGCGCGGGCCTGGAGGCGGTCTTCGCGTGCACCTCGTCGGCGACGGTCGAGAATTTTTTTGTCCGGAACGGTTATTCGATCGTCGAGGCGGATGTGCTTCCCGCTTCAAAGTGGCGAGAGTATCCGGAGGCCCGCCGCTTGCAGGTGCGATGCCTGGCTCTCGAGACGGCTGGCGTGGCCGGAGGTGGACTGTAAGCCGGGTTCTGTGCCGGTCCGGGTTGCCCCGGAACCGGTGAGGACCATTCATCTAGGCGGCGCGTTGCCGCGCCGCTCGAGCGCTCTACCCGGATGCCGTGTCGATCTCAAAGAGATCGGCAATTGGACGGGCCGCCCTCGACGGCATCCCTATTCGAGTTTGCTCCGGGAGGGGCTTGCCTCGCCGCCGGTCGCCCGGCTGTCGCGCGTGGGCTCTTACCCCACGGTTTCACCCTTACCTGTGCGGTCGACCGAAGTCGCCCGCCATCGGCGGTATCCTTTCTGTTGCGCTGTCCCTCGGGTCGCCCCGGGTCGGCGTTATCGACCTCCCTGCCCAACGGAGCCCGGACTTTCCTCTCGCGGACGATTTCCGTCCACCAGCGATCCTCCGTCCACCTCCAGCCAGCTACAGCCTAAGAATGCGCAGCGCGAAAGGCAACGCCTGACTTCCCCCAGGGGGGGCGGGAGGTGTCGCAGGCAACATTTGAGACCGGATGAGTTCCTCCTTGCCTGTCGTACGAATATCCTTTTGATTCTCTGTTGGTATTGATAAGATACGAATATGGTTCGAATCCCCCCGGATTCCCGCTGGCTTCGAGGCACGGTCGAGTGACGTCCGCTCCGCGTGTTGCGTCGTCGTTTCCGCGCCCGGGAGAGATCTTCGACCCGGTCGGCCGAGCACTGGACGTCGTGGGAGACCGCTGGACACTGGTGCTGGTTCGGCAGCTGCTGGTGGGTCCCAAGGGGTTTCAGGAACTTCGAAAGACGACCGGGATCGCCCCGCGCGTTCTCTCCGGGCGACTTCGCCAGCTCGCGGCCGACGGCCTGGTGGAACCGGTCACAGTCGATACCCGGTCGCTCTACACGGTGACCGACCGAGGACGCTCCCTGGAAGGAGCGATCGTGGCCTTGGGGCGGTGGTGGATCAACCACGGGATCGAAGACCTCGGGATCGACACGGGACGTTTTACCGAGACCTCTGCCCAGAGCATCCTCGAGAGCCTTCCCCTGATGTTGAGAGAGGACCTTCGGCCCGACGTTCGTGTCACTTTCGAAGTGCGCCTGACCGGCGAGGGGGGAGGGGTCTGGACCGTCCAGATCGCGGAGGGTTCGTGCGAGGTCTGTTCGGGTTTCGCCTCCCGAGCCGACGTCCGTTACACCGCGGACGCCCGGGTGTGGTGTGGGATTGCCCTGGGACTCGTGGATGCGCGGCCCCTCTACGAGACCGGAGTTCTCGTGAAAGAGGGGGGGCAGCAGGCGATGGATGAGTATTTCCACCAGGTGCCGCGAAATGGCCAGGGGCCATCGCGGGCTGGAGCCGTCGCTGGAGGCGACTAGGGCCTGGCCCAACAATGAAAGCGGGGCGCTTCCAGGGGCGAATCCCGGTTCGAGGAGAATATCGAGATGATTTCATTCGGAATGACGGAAGAGCAGGAACTGGTCCGCGACACCATGCGCGAGTTTGCGCGGGACGAGTTGCGTCCCCACGGTCGCGAATGCGATGAGAACTCGTCAATTCCCGACGAACTGTTGCAGTCGGTCTGGGACCTGGGCCTCACCAGTACACAGATCCCCGCCGCCTACGGAGGTGGAGATGAGCCCCGTTCGATGGTGACCAACGCGATCCTTCTCGAGGAGCTCGCGCACGGAGACCCGGCCCTGGCGCTGGCCGTGGTCGCGCCTTCCCAGTTCGCGAATGCGATCCTGGACCAGGGCACGGAAGCCCAGAAAAAGAAATATCTGCCGCTCTTCTGCACCGAGCGTTTCCACGCCGCTTCCCTGGCGATCGTGGAGCCGGGTCCGCTCAGCGAGCCGCTGGCCCCGCGAACCGTGGCCGAGGCGAAGGACGACGGGTGGGTACTGTCGGGTTCAAAATCCTTCGTGGTGCTCGGCGACCGCGCAAGTCATTTTCTCGTAGTCGCACGCACCGAGGATGGCGTGGGGGCATTTATTCTCGATCGCGATGCGGAAGGGTTGACGATCTCCGCGCCCGAATTGAACATGGGCCTCAAGGGGGTCAGCACCGCTCGCCTGGATCTCGAACGCGTCGCGGTGGCTTCAGAGGATCGTCTCGGAGGCGAAGCGGGATGCGACGTGGGGGCCATCGTCAACGGCAGCCGCGTGGCCCAGTGTGCGCTGCTCCTCGGGCTTTCTCGCGCTGTCCTGGAGTACTGCATCCCGTATTCAAAGGACCGGGTCGCCTTTGACGAGCCGATCTCCAAGAAGCAGTCGATCGCCTTCCGCCTGGCGGAGATGCACATGGAGTGCGAGGCCATGCGGAATCTCGTCTGGCGGGCCGCCAGTTGCCTGGAGCAGGGACGGGACGCCACTCGCGAAGCACGATTGGCCCGAACCTACGTGAACGAGAAGTCGGTCTGGGTCGCCGATAACGGCATCCAGGTTCTCGGCGGTCACGGGTTCATCCGAGAGCATCCCGTCGAGATGTGGTTTAGACACGCCCGTACGTTGAGCGTGGTCGAGGGAGCGGCCGCTCTCTGAGCGGGACCCGGGGCTACCCACTCACACTTCACAGTTTCGCCGGAGTTCAGGCTCCGGCTTTCGAATCGAGGAAGAACATGATTGATTTTACGCCGAGCGAAAACGACGAAAAGGCCTTTGAACGGGCGCGATCCGCTGCCCTTGTCTGTCGCAAGTACGCGCGCCACTACGACGAAAACGAGCACGAGATGGCCCCGGAGAGTCTTCCCGAGACGGAAGAATTTGACGCCAGCCACCCCGAGGTGCCGCCGCCGGGGGACGGGGATTCTTCGTACCCCGTCCGGATGATGCGGCTCACGATGATCAATTACTGGGGCGACTACACCGTTCGCCTCCACCGCGAAACAGGAGGCCTCGGCAACGCGGCGCTCAGTGCAGCGGGTACCGAGGAGCAGCGCCAGAAGTGGGGCGATCTCTGCCTGGCCATGGCGATTACGGAGCCGGGCTGCGGTTCGGATCCCTCGCGGGTTTCGACTTCGGCGGTTCTCGACGAGGAAACCAACGAATGGATCCTCAACGGTGAAAAGATCTTCGTGACGACGGGCATTCGTGCCGATGCCGTTGTTCTCTGGGCCACCCTCGACAAGTCGGCAGGGCGCGGCGGCATCAAGTCTTTTCTCGTTGAAAAGGGGACAGCCGGGTTCGAAGTGCCTCACAAGGAAAAGAAACTCGGTATCCGCGCCGATGACACCGCGGCCTACGTATTTCGGGATTGTCGTATCCCCCGGGAGAACCTCCTGGGCGGGGACGAGACCGTGGCGAAGAAGGATTCGGGAGGGTTCCGCGGCGTCATGAAGACATTCAACATGACGCGCCCGCTCACGGCTGCGATGGGTCTCGGGCTCGCGGAAGCCGCCCTCGATTTCACGCGGGACCAGCTTCGCGAAGCGGGTGTAGAAATCGACTACAGCGCCGGTCTTGGAACCCAGATGGCGGCGGCCGAGAAGTTCATTCGACTCGAGTCGATCTGGGAAGCGTCGTGCTTGACGACTCTCCAGGCGGCGTGGTTGGCCGGTGAGGGCAAGCCGAACAACATGGAGTCCTCGGTGAGCAAGGGCCACGCGGGTTCGGCCGTGCGCGCCATTACCCAGGGGTGCATCGAGATCCTCGGAGCGATGGGCATTTCCCGGGACTACCTCCTCGAAAAGTGGACCCGGGACTGTCGAATTACCGATATCTACGAGGGAACGGGCGAGATCCAGCGACTGATCATTGCCCGGGGGCTCCTGGATTATACGCGTGCGGATCTGAACTAGGCCGCCGGGGGATGCCTTGGAGGCGTTCGTGATCGAGGACGCGCAACGGCGCGGATGGGAAGAGGACGGGTTTTTCTTCGTTCGCGGTTTTTCTCCGAAGAGCGTGACGGACGCCATGCTTTCCCGCGTGATCGAAATTTGCCGCGAGGGCCGTGGGCAACTCCTGGTGGAAGAGAAGTTGATTCTTCCCGAGTCGAATCTCCGCGACGGGGCCCAGGAGAGTGATCCGGCGGAGGATCTCGTTTCGAAGGTCTTCAAGCTTCACCGAGATAGCGTTTTCCACGATTTCATCGATTCGAAAGCGATTGTCGAACTCTCCCACGACCTCCTGGGGTCGGATGTCGACTGCTTTCTCTCCCAGTTCATCTTCAAGAACCCCGGGGCCTGGGGACAGCCCTGGCACCAGGACGAGTACTACTTTCCCTTCGACCGTCACCCCCAGGTGGGGTTCTGGCTCGCCGTAAGCGATGCGACTCCGGAGAACGGATGCCTGCACGTTCTCCCCGGATCTCACCGCGAGTCGGTTCACGAGCACGTGCCGGACCGTCGGCCAAATGCCAACGTCGGTTACGTGGAAATCGTCGATCACGACATGGCGAGCCGGGTTCCCGTGTTGATGCAGGCGGGGGACCTGCTGGTCTTCCACAGCCGGCTCATGCATTGTTCCAACGACAACGAATCTTCGTCGCCCCGGGCCGCGATGGTCTACCACGTCTCGGAGCGGGGCACGATCGACAACACGGGACACTCGGTGGTGAACGACTGGATGCCGATCGACGGTCGTTCAGGGGAGGCGGCCTCTTGAAGGCAATCCACATTCGCGAACCCGGGGAAGAGGAGGTCCTCGAACTCGCAGAGGCGCCGACGCCCGAAGTCGGGCCCGGGACGGTTCGGATCCGCGTGGCTTCCGCGGGCGTCAACCGGGCCGACCTGATGCAGCGTCGCGGG
>JAZAOF010000077.1:0-5785 GCA_036228265.1 Myxococcota bacterium
TCCCGATGATGACGAGCGGACGCTCGGCTTCCGCGAGCCAGTCGGCCACCTGGGCAAGCGCCCCGTCACCCGGCTCGGGCACCGCAACCTCCGGCGAACGAAGGCGCAGGGGAGCCGTCTCTTCCGCGACCACGCGGGATACAGTCTCACCCGGAAAGTCGAGATACACACCACCGGGCCGACCCGACTCGGCCTGCTGGAGCGCAAGGTGGACCCATTCACCGATTCGTTCGGTCGAATCCACCTGGCCGGTCCACTTGCACGCGGGGGCCGCCAGGCCAACCTGGTCCGCTTCCTGGAAACCGCCGATCCCGCGCGTCGTCCCGTACGCGGACCCTCCGAGTACCACCAGTGGCATGGCACTTTCGGTCGCCACGTAAAGCGGGGTCACCGCATTGGTGAGGGCCGGCCCCGAGCCCACGATCACGACGCCGGGTCGCTGCTTTCGAAAGCCCCAGGCCGAAGCCATAAACGCGGCGTTCTCCTCGTGGCGGCAACCGATCACCCGAAGCCCTTCTTCCTGGGCACCCGCAAACACTTCGATCATGGGACCCGCCACGACTCCGAACACCGTATCGATGCCAGCGGCCCGCAACTGCCGGGCAGCGATGCGACCGCCGTTGATTTCTGCCATGGACCCACTCCTTCTTCAGCCCTCGTAGAGGCGGCAGTATACGACGACTCGTCCAAGGGAGCGCCCCAGCCAGGGTGGGGGCACTTCCGGGGCGTCTCTCGGCAAAAACACCGGCCGCCACCCCGCCCCGCTCCTGTACATCGAGCACCGGCTGATGTACAACAACCGGGCACCCGACACCGAATCCCCGGAGCCTGGCTTGACCCCCCAAGAAGAAGTCCGCGCACAACTCACTGGACCCGGCGGCCCCTTCGAAATCGTCCTCGAGGACGTTCGCGGGGTGACGTTACCGGTCTTCAAGGAGCGCCTGCGTTCCCTGCGCGACCTCCTGGCCCAGTCTGCCGCACACGGCGACAAGGAACTGATGGTCTACGAGGGGCGCCGGGTGAGCTACCAGGAGAACATCGACCGGATCGCCTCGCTCGCTCGCGTGTTCGCGGAGCAATACGGCATCCGGTCCGGCGACCGGGTGGCGATCCTCGCGGCGAATCGACCCGAGTTCCTCGAAGCATTCTGGGCCACTGTAAGTCTCGGAGCCATCGCTGTTGCGTTCAACGGCTGGTGGGTTGCTGAAGAAATCAACTACGCGATCGGCGATTCCGAGCCTCGCCTCCTGGTCGCGGACCGCAAACGCCTCGCTCGCCTGGAAGGTCGCGACCCTGGCATTCCGGTGCTCGAAATGGAAGCGGACTTCCCCAAGCTCTGCGGCGCCCATCCCGGGGCCGAACTTCCGACCGTCGCCATCGACGAAGACGACCCGTGCGTCATCCTCTACACGAGCGGAACGACCGGGAAACCGAAGGGCGCCCTGACCTCGCACCGTTCCATCCTGGGCTTCGTGCAGTGCTACTCGCTGACCGGGCTCGAAGGCGTCGTCCTGGCGGCGCGCCAACTCGCGGAATCGGGAGCCGAGGCCCCGCCGCCACCCCCCTCTCCTTGCACGCTCGCCACCGTGCCGCTTTTTCATCTTTCGGGACTCTACGCGGCTTCGATCATGATGCTCGCGGTGGGGGGCAAGACCGTATTCATGGAAGGACGCTTTGATCCAGAGAAAGTCCTGCAACTGATCCAGGACGAAAAGATCACCTCCTGGAGTGCGCTCGGAAACACCGGCCAACGCGTGGTCGCCCATCCAACCCTGAAGAACTACGACGTCTCGAGCATCCGTAACATCGGCTTTGGCGGTGCCCCGACCAGCCCCGCCCTCATGGAGGCCCTGCGGGAGGCCTTCCCCAGCGCCGCGCGCGCGCAGGGAATGGGCTATGGGCTTTCCGAATCCGCCGGCATCGGCACCGTCATCGGCGGCGAGGATTTTGTCGAGCGGCCGACCTCGGCGGGTCGCGCCGTCCCCACCCACGAGGTCCAGGTTCGCAGCGCTGCGAACGAGCCCCTTCCCGATGGCGTTGACGGAGAAATCCACATTCGCAGCGCCGACCTGATGCTGGGCTACTGGGGCCGACCCGACGCAACCGAGGAAACCCTCAAACCCGGGGGCTGGCTCGCGACCGGAGACATCGGCCGCCTTGAGGACGGCTGGCTCTATATCAATTCCCGGGCTCGCGACATGATCCTTCGCGGAGCCGAAAACATCTACCCGGTCGAGATCGAGCACCGACTGGACTCCCATCCCACGATCGGCGAAAGCGCCGTCGTCGGAGTCGACCACCCCGAACTGGGACAGGAGGTGAAAGCCTTCGTCGTACCCGCACCCGGGCATTCCATCGATACCGACGAGCTGGCACGGTTCACTGGAGAAGCACTGGCGGGATTCAAGGTTCCTGCCCACTGGGAAATCATGACCGAACCGCTGCCCCGCAATGCCGCTGGCAAGGTCTTGAAAAACGTCTTGACCGGCGACGCCGAAAACACGCAGATCGACGAGTAGTTCCCCTTCCGAACGACTCGGGAAAAAAGGAAAAGGGATGAGAGCCGCACTCCTGGAGACCGCTGGAAAACCCCTCGTCATCGCCGACGACATCGCGATCGAAGAGCCCGGCGCGGGCCAGGTCCGGGTTCGCATCAAGAACTGTGGCATTTGCCATTCCGACCTGTCCGTGATCGACGGGGCCTTTCCCAGCACACTCCCGGTGATCCTCGGTCACGAGGCAGCGGGGGTGGTCGATGCGGTGGGGGAAGGCGTCTCACTCGTCAAAGCGGGCGATCGGGTCGTGATGACCCCGGTCCCGCCCTGCGGGCGCTGCTACTGGTGCATCCGGGGAGAGACCTCGCTCTGCAGCGAAGCCGTAGGCATCGCGACCAATACCTTCCCAGACGGAACCACGGGGCTCTCCCGTGATGGAAACATCGTGTATCGGGGACTCAACGTGGCGGCCTTTGCCGAGTACGTCGTGGCGCCGGAAACCGCCGCCGTAAAGATCCCCGACGATGTGCCCCTTGAGGTGGCCTGCGTCATCGGATGCGCGGTGCAAACCGGGGTCGGCGCGGTGCTCAATACCGCTCAAGTCGAAGAAGGGGCGACGGTTCTGGTCATGGGTCTCGGCGGCATCGGACTTTCGGTCGTGCAGGGGGCCCGCCTGGCGGGCGCCTCCCGCATCCTGGCCTCGGACCCGGTCGCCGAGCGCCGAGAAGCGGCGAAGCAGTTTGGCGCCACGGACCTCCTCGACCCGGGGCAGGAAAACATCGTCCTTCGGACTCACGAGATCACCGGGGTCGGCGCCGATTACGCATTCGAGACCGCGGGCGTGGCGAGCCTGGTTTCCGAGGGATTCTCAGCAACCCGAAACGGGGGAACCGTCGTCTGCGTGGGCGCACCCCCCATGGACCAGGGCATCGAAATTACGCCGGCCGCGCTCTTCACGGTCAGCGGCAAGTCCCTGATGGGCTGCGTTCTGGGCAGCGTCAACTCCCTGCACGAGATTCCCCGCATGATCGCCCTTTGGCAGGCCGGCCGATTGGATCTCGAAGGCCTCATCACCGCCCGCCGACCTCTTGACGAAATCAACGAAGCCCTGGATGACCTGCGGGCCAGTCGTGGCATCCGGACGGTACTTTCCATCTAGCGCCTACACACAATCCCAAGCCCGAGCGAATCGGAAACAAGGAGACCCCAACAATGGCAGAGATCAAGATCGAACGAGACTTCAGTGCGTCGGCGAGCGACGTCTGGGAAAAACTCGGTGACTTCGCGGAATTGGGCTGGATGCCCGGCGTCGGATCCGTCGAGGTGGAAGGCGAAGGCATCGGCGCAGTACGGAGCATTGCCATGGGTGCCGCAACGGTCGTTGAACGACTCGAAGCCCACGACGATGCGAATCGCTCACTTTCCTACTCGATCACCGACGGTCCGGTCCCGGTGCAGGATTACCTGGCCACCATCAGCGTCACCGAAGTGGACTCGGGATGTCACGTGGACTGGACCGCGAAGTTCTCCACGCCCGATGGCGTACCCGCAGAGGCAGTCGCGCCGGCTCTTGAAGGAGCCTATGGCGGCGCACTCGACGCGCTCAAGAAGCTGCTCGAGGGTTAACGAAATCGAAGCTGGGGGGTCGGCTCAACCGTCCGAAGCCGACCCTCCCGGCCCCCCTCCCCCACCGGGCGGTGACACGCCTTCAGCGACACTCACGAGGTGAAGATCTCGCTGGGGGAACGGCACCGTGATGTCGGCGTCCGCGAGTGCCGCGTGAATCGAAACCGTCAGATCGCTCATGACCTGGCGCCAGGAGAGAGACTCGGTCCAGGCGCGCACCATGAAGTCCAGGGAGCTTTCTCCGAAGCCCACAAAGAGCGCGACCGGCTCGGGGTCCTCCATGACCTCGGGGTTCGAAGCCGCCACGGCCTGCAGGATCTCCAGGACGCGCCCGGGCTCGGTCCCGTAGGCGACGCCCACCGGAATCTGCATGCGGCGCTGGGGGTCGGACAGGGTCCAGTTCGTGAACTCATTGGCGACGAAGCGCGAGTTCGGAATCACGACCTCGGCACCGTCCCAGGTACGGACGGTAGTCGACCGCAGACCGATCGATTTGACGATTCCATGACATTCGGCCAATTCGACCGTGTCACCCACCTGGATCGGTCGCTCGAAGAGCAGGATCAGGCCCGAAACGAAGTTGTTCACCACGTCCTGCAGCCCGATACCGATGCCTACGCCAAGTGCACTGATCATCAGGACGAATCGCCCCATGTCGAGGCCTGCAACGGCGACAGCAAGAACGAAGCCCATGACGATGACGCCGTAGCTCACAAGTTGCGAAATGGTATGCGGCACGCCGCGCGCAAGCTGGGTACGGGGAAGAATGTCCTCCTGGAGAGCGAAGCGGATCACGCGAGCCACCAGCACTGAAATCCAAACCGTCAGCAGGAACCCCAGCACCTGGCCGAGGCTGAACTCCAACCCCCCTGCCCCGATCTTCGCATCCAGAACCGCGGTCGCCCATTCGATGAACACACCCCGCATATCGAACTGGCGCAGAGCAATTGCGAACCAGAAGATCGTCATTGCGAAGGCCAGGACGCGCATGCCGCGCCGCCGCAAGAGACCGCTGTGGTGCTGCACCATTCGGAGGTGATTCGCAGCGGGGGTCCGAAGGATCACGTAATAAAGACCTTCGAGAACCTGGAGTGCACCATAAAGCACGATGCCGAAATAGATGCTGTTGAGCAGTCCCCCACAAAGCAGTTGTGCGAGGGTGACATTTCCGACCACGTTGGCCCCAATGGAAACCAGGAGGATGAGGCCCGCGATCCGCGCGCCCACGCCGAGAAAACGCATTCCGATCCCGGGACGCTCGACCTCGGAAAGCCGGGCGGGTCGGATCAGCCAGGCAATCCCCACAAGGACCACGATGGTCTCCGCCAGCAACACCAGGCGATTCAGGACCGGTTCCGCAATGAGGTAGTCCCGAAGCAGGTCCACTACGACCCAGAGTGAAACCGCGTAGATGACCTTGCGGACCGAATCCCCGACGAGAGGGGTCAGCAAGCGGATCATGGGAATCACCAGCAGCAGGGACGCCAACCCCGCGATGATCATCGGTCGCTCTGGGTACACCCACGGGAAGACCAGCAGGCCCACCAGGATGCCTCCGGAAATCGGCCGGGAAAGCGCACCCGTCAGCCCCTCGGATCCCGGTTCGTCCCCCACCCAACGGTGCGCGGCGGAACCAAAGCCCGAAACCAGCAGAGCCACGAGCA
>JAZAOF010000078.1:0-5901 GCA_036228265.1 Myxococcota bacterium
AGATCGTCGGGCCCCCGCCCCTCGAGGAGTCGTCCGACCAAGGCATCCACGTAGCGGTAGTACCGGCGGAGTCCTGCGCCGTGGACGACTCGCTCGAAATCCGATCGGCGCAACTCTTCGGGGATCGACTCCAGGGGCTCCACGCTGTCCCAAAGAAAGTGCGAGATCTTGTCGATGCCCGGGAGATAGACCAGCATCACGTCGGGTCGAAACTCCGCCTCGATCTCCAGCGCGGCGGCGACGGCAAATTCGTCGTTTCGGTAGATCTTCTTGAAGAACTCGGCCATGAGGCCCTTTCCCCAGCGTTGCTCGTTCTCGAAGGGGTTGGCAATCTCGGTGAGCGGGTCCGCCTCCCGCAGGCCGGCCAAGCGGTCCTCCCAGGACGCGGGATTCGTAAACGAAACGCCGAGATCGTCCATCTGAACCGAACCCTTTCGGTCGGGGTAGCGGACCACGAACCCCTGGGCGACGGCCACCTTGTCGATCATGACGCCCTCGGCCGCGTGGTCCGACACGATCACCCCGTTGATCTTCTCCGGGGGATGCGTCATGAGCCAGTTGACCACGGCGACACTGCAACCCGCGTCGGTCACGATGTTCCAGAGGGCATGGGACGTTCGATCGCGGCTGGAGAAGAGATGGAGCGTCTTGTCCTCGTCCTGCCGAACCCAATTCACGATGCCGTGCTTCTCGGGGAGTTTCCCGGTGGCCACGGTGGTCCAGATGCGCGGAGAGAGTATTTCTCCAGTGGGGCGTGCCACTCCCCACGAACCCTGCCTGGCAATCGATTCGAGGTTCGGAAGGAGCCCCTCTTCGCGCATCGAGCGAACCAGCCAACTCGAAGCGCCGTCGATTCCAATGATCAGCGCGCGTCGATCGCAAGAAGGCTCATCCGTTCCGGCAACCGGGGACGACGATTCCATCTCGTTGCAGCCCCACGCGAGAGCGAGCCCCGCGAAAAGCAGCACTCGCCCCGCATACCGCGTCGCATCACGAGCCTTCATCTCCCTACCTCCCGATGACGGGTTCGATCATGAGGGTGGGCACGCCGCAACTTCCGTCGCGCACGGTAAAGACACGCGTTCCGGGCTTTCGCCCGTCGCGCACATCGGAAACATCGAATCCCGCGGCCGACATTCGCTTTCGGGCCCGGGAGGCGTCGGGGACACGCCAACACAGGCCCCAGAGACGATCGCCATCGGCCTCCTCCTCGCTCGGATCGAGGGACGCCACGACCTCCACCGTTACGCCCCCCACCCGGAAAAAGAGCATGCGCGAACCCCACTTCGGAAAGGACCGGTCCAGCGCCAGTCGAAGACCCAGGCTCTCTCCGTAGAGTCGGATCGCCGCTTCCGGGTCGGCGGTGCGCACGACCACGTGATCGAGGCCACTCACCGTTGCCGCCTCTTCGGCCAACTGCCCGGCGGGGGGCAGAATGTCCGCTGGACTCTGGTGCTCGATGGCAAACAGGAACACGCCCCGCGTGCGCTGGGGAGGGATGTCGAACCGCTGCCATTCTCGGTAGGCCCCCGACTCCACGTCGCGCCCCATGCCGGGCGAAACCGGGCCCGGCTCGAGTTGGGCTTCCCCAAATTGGCGATGGCAGGCCTCGGCATCCGGCGTACCGAACGCCACGCCCGCAATCCCCTCTCCGCGTCGGGAGAGCCACGCTTGAAGGGCCCGCCCCGCGGCCCCGTCTCCCAGGGGAGCGAGGAGTTCCAGGTAGGTGTTGTCCAAGCGAAACAACGTATTCGCCGTTCCCTCGCCCGGGTGTTCTCCGCGCCAGGAGGGCGTGCGCCCGAGCAGCCGGGCCATGCGGCCGGTCGCGGCTTCGAGATCGCGCACCGCAACGATGACGTGATCGAGGGTCTCCAGCATGGGCGGAGCATGACACAGGCCCCCCCGGCCGACACCCGCAAGCCCCGAAAGAAGCGGACGGGCCCCGGCGCTTTCCGTAGTATCCCGCCATGCGCTTCCCGCTCCACCCCTTCCAATCGCCGCGGCTTGGGAAGCGGACCCCGAACCGACTCGATTCGGTGCTTCGGAAGCGCTGAGCCGTTTCACGACAGGCCCATGGCTCGAATCCTCGTCCTGCAACACGTCGCCCACGAGATCCTCGGAACCCTCGACCCCCTGCTCCGAAGCTACGGGGCGCGCCTGCGCTACGTGAATTTCGAACGAGACCCCGAAACCGAACCCACCCTCGAGGGCTACCAAAGCCTGGTCGTTCTCGGCGGACCGATGAACGTCGACCAGGTCGAACGCTACCCCCATCTCGAAAGAGAGATTCGGCTGATCGCCGAGGCGATCGACCAAAAACTCCCGGTGCTCGGTATCTGCCTCGGCGCCCAGCTCATCGCCCGGGCGTTGGGAGCCCGCGTGGCCCCCCACGCGGTGAAGGAAATCGGCTGGTACGACGTCGCCACGACCCCCGCGGCGCGCGAGGATCCCGTCCTGGGTCCCTTTGGAGCGAGCGAGACCGTCTTTCAATGGCACGGCGACACGTTCGAGCTTCCCCGGGGCGCGGAGACCCTCGTGACCGGAGCGGACTGCGTGCAACAAGCCTTCCGGTTCGGCACCCACGTCTACGGTTTGCAGTTTCACCTCGAGGTCGATGCCCCAATGATCGAGCACTGGCTCGAGGTCCCCCAAAACCGGGACGAAATCAAGGCCACCGCCGGCGCCATCGACCCCGCTGCGATCCGCCGGGCGACCCCGGAGCACGTCGGCCGACTCGAGCAACTCAGCGAGAGGTGCTTTAGCGGCTTCATCGAACTCATCGGCGGGCTACGGCGACGCGATCGCCAGCCTCACCACTAGCGGTCTTCGGGAAGCGCGAAGGCGACGACCGAGTCGCCCACCGGAACGCCCAGGAGTCCGTGCCCCCCGGCCGCGACGACGACAAACTGCCGCCCCCCGGACCTCGTTCGATAGGTGAGGGGCGTGGCCTGGGCCGCCGTGGGCAACCTCCCCCTCCACAATTCCTCACCCGTCGCCGTTTCGAAGGCGCGCAGGTAGGGATCCGTCGCCGCCCCGATGAAGGTGAGTCCCGATGCGGTGGTCACGGGACCGCCCAGGTTCGGGACGCCGTCGGGCGTCAGCATCCAGACCGGAAAGGGAGCCATGCCTTCGGACGTCCCAAAGGGAACATCCCAGCGGATTTCACCGCTGGCGATGTCCACCGCGACCAACGTGCCCCAGGGCGGGGGATTGCAGGGCGCTCCCAACGGGGAGAGCAGCGGCGACCGGGCGACTCCGTAGGGAGTGCCTCCCTGTTCCTCGAATCCGAGGGGGGGCGGACCGTCGGGAAATCGCGCCTCGAATTCTTCCCGCGGAATCAGCTGGACCACTCCCGGGGCCCGCGACGTGTTCGCGATCAGGATCCCCCGAACCGGGTCGATCGACACGCTGCCCCAGTTCGACCCCCCGATGTAGCCGGGGTACTGGATCGTTCCCTGGAGCGATGGCGGCGTATAGAGCCCGTCCGACCTCAGCGAAGCGATCTTGCGCCGACACGCCGCGCGGTCCCACGGCGTGAAACCAAACGCGTCCTCGGGATCGAGACGTTGCGGATGGATCGGAGGGGGCTTGATCGGAAAAGGCTGGGTCGGCGACAGCGACTCACCCGCCACGGCACCCTCCTGGGGAACCGGTCGCTCTTCGACGCCAAAGATCGGCTCGCCGTTGCGACGATCGAGAAAAAACAACAGCCCCATCTTCGTGGCCTGGACCAGCGCGGGCACGGTTTCCCCACCGCGTTGAAAGTCCAGCAGCACGGGCTGCGCCGGGACGTCGTAATCCCATACGTCGTGATGAACCGTCTGAAACGACCAGGCCACCCGGCCGCTGTTCACGTCGAGCGCCACCACCGAGCTCGAATAGATATCGAGCCCCTGCCGGTGGCCCCCGTAGTAATCGGCCGACATGTTGCCCGTCGGGACATAGACCAATCCGAGTTCAGCGTCGGCCGAAAACGCGGTCCAGGCGTTGGTCGTCCCGCGTCGAAAGCGTTGCCCCGGCCCGGGCGGAGGGGCTCCCTCGGGCACGGGATCCCAAGCCCACAACTCGTTCCCCGTGCGCGCGTCGAAAGCCCGCACGACGCCCCCGGGCATATCGGTGCGTCGATTGTCGAGAACCATCGCCCCCGTGATGACGCGATCGCCGACGATCGTCGGAGGGGAGGTGACCCCGTATTCGCCCGGCTGGACGTCTCCCACCCCGCCCCGCAAATCGATCGCGCCACCCTCTCCGAAAACGGCACACGGCGCTCCCGTTTTCGCGTCGAGAGCCAGGATCCTGGCGTCCAGGGTTCCCGAAAAAATTCGATGGCGACAGGCCGCACCCTCGGCGGCCCGGGAGTCGACCCAACTGGACACGCCCCGGCACGCCGTGATGTACATGCCCGACGTATCCACCCCGGGGTCGTAGGTCCAGCGCTCGGCTCCGGTTTCCGCGTCGAGCGCGATCACGCGGTTGTAGGGAGTGCAAAAGAACAGCGTGCCGTCGATGGCGATCGGCGTGTTCTGAAACGACGTCGGCAGTGGCCCCGTGGTGCCGTCGCTGAAGTCCCCGTGGCGGTAGGTCCAGGCCACCTCGAGTTGCCCCACGTTCGCGGGCGCGATCTCGTCCAACGGGGAATAACGCGAGGCTTGATCGTTGCCTCCGTATTCCGGCCAGTCCGCCGACGGTCCCCCGACCGGATCGGGCGCACGATCGCAGCCGAAAAGGCCCACCCCGATTGCCACAGCGATCCACAGTCTTCGCGCCATCACCTCCATGATGCGACCGCTCCCTCGCCTGCGCAAATCTCGGCGCGGAACCGGTCCGACGCGAAGCGACCCGGTCGAGTTCCGTTGCCGTTGCGTCCCCGCTCTGTCGAGATCGAAGCGGGCCCGGGGTGCGCGAGATCGAGTGATGTCAATCTGCTGTACCTTCGCGCGAGCGCATGGCCCCCGACCCGGCCCCGTCGAAAAGGACCCCGATGAAAAGGTTTGGCGTCGTCCTCGTCACATGGATCGCGGTGCTCGGAGTGGCCGAATGCACGATCTCCAGCTTCTTCGGGCCCACGGGACGCAAGTCGATCGACGAATTCGAGTGGATGATTCAAGACCCGGTGAGAGGCTGGATGAATCTTCCCGGCTATCGCCACTCGGACCGAAAAACCCTGCGCATCAACTCGCTCGGGCTTCGAGGCCCCGAATTTGCAAACCCCAAGCCCCCCGGAGTGCTGCGAATTCTCTGTATCGGCGATTCCGCGACCTTTGGCATCCAGGGGGTCATGCCCTCCATCTACGACGGGAACTACCCCGAAACCCTCGCCGCCCTACTCGCCTCTCGTGGGGCGACTCGTATTGAAATCGTCAATGCCGGCGTCATCGGGTACAGCAGCTCCCACGGCCTTCGCTTTCTCGCAACCGTGGGTCTCGACCTCGAACCCGACATCGTCACCGTGCGCTTCGGATTCAACGATCACGTGCCTTCCTGGAATCCCCCGCTCCGGCAGGCGGAAAACCGAAACCCCCTTCTTCGCGAACTGCTCTACGCGACCCACGATCTCGAGTTGGTACGACTGGGTCTCAACGCCTACCAGAGCCTTCCGTCCCTCCACCCCCAGAAGTTCTCCGGCCCCTGGGTCTCCCCGGAAGAATTCGAGTACAACCTGCAACGAATCGTCGACCTCAGCCGCGATGCGGGCGCCCGGGTCCTGTTCATCGACTACCCTCTGCGCCGGATCGAACGGGGGATGGGCCAGATGGAAGACAAGTGGTTGGGTTTCTGGGGCAACGCGACGCTGGCCGAATTTCACGAGAAGCACTACGGGTACCAGCAGATCGCCGCAGACGTCGCCGCGGCCAACCGGGTCCCCTTCGTCGAAACCCGCCCCTTCCTCGAGGTCGCCGA
>JAZAOF010000079.1:0-6383 GCA_036228265.1 Myxococcota bacterium
CCCGTCGTGGAAAGTCGCATCATCGGCCTCGCTGCGGCGCTGATTTTTTTCTTTGCACTTCTCCTGCTTCGTCTTTTCTACCTGCAGATCGTCGAGGGAGCCGATCTCCTGGATCGATCGATGAGAAATTCGATCCGCACCGAGAGAGTTGAAGCCTCTCGGGGAGAGATCGTCGATCGCGAGGGGCGAATCCTGGCGACCACCCGGCCGGCTTTCCAGGTGGCGATTGTGCATAGCGAACTGGTCGACGTGGATCGGACCTACGAAACCCTGGGATTTCTCCTGGATCGCGACCCGCGAGAACTTCGCGAGCGCGTTGGAGAGCCAACGGGACGAGACCGCTTTCGCCCCATCGTGATCGCGAGCGACCTCGACCGGGGGCAGCTCGCACGGGTAGAAGCCCACCGCCACGCGCTTCCGGGAGTCGTCATCGAAAGCCGCCCCCGGCGGCTGTATCTCGCCGGCGATCATGCGGCGCATCTGCTCGGAAGCATTGGCCAGATCCGCGCCCATCAACTCGCCGATTTTCGGGAGGAAGGCTACCGGCCGCGAGACATCGTGGGCCAGTCGGGGTTGGAACTCGGCTTTGAATCCCATCTCCGCGGTCGTTCTGGGGGGCGCAATCGAATCGTCGACGTGGCCGGGCGCGAAGTGGAGGTTCTCGACGAGGTGGAAGCCGTTCCGGGGGGGCGGGTGGTGTTGTCTCTCGATCTCGATATCCAGCAGGTCGCGGTCGATGCGTTTCGATCCGTAGCGGCGGCCGGGGAAGCGCGGGCCGGGGCCGTCGTCGTCCTCGACCCCCGCAACGGCGACGTATTGGCGATGCTCTCCGAGCCCGCGTACGAGCCGAACCTTTTCGCCGACGGGATCGAGCCCCAGGCCTGGAATGCCTTGCGCGAGGATCCCGGGCGCCCCCTGCAAAACCGCGCAATCGCGGGCCGTTACGCTCCAGGTTCGACCTTTAAATCGGTCCTGGCCGCCGCCGCCCTCGAGAGCGACGGCTTCGACCCCGATGACGACGTCTACTGCCCGGGATATTTCCGGCTGGGAACCCACGTCTATCACTGCTGGAACCGGCAAGGCCACGGGGCCGTCGGTCTCGTGGAGGCGCTTCTTCGATCTTGCGATGTCTACTTCTACCGGCTGGGTCTCGACTTGGGGATCGACCGGATTTCGGGCTTTGCCCGCGAGTTGGGCCTGGGCGATCGGACGGGGGTTGCGCTCGGGGGAGAGAATGCCGGGCTGGTTCCCGACCGGGAATGGAAGCGCCGCGAGAGGCAAGAGGATTGGCAGAAGGGCGAGACGGTTCTTGCTTCCATCGGCCAGGGATTCAATCTCGTGACGCCGGTGCAACTCGCCGTCGCCTATGCGGCGCTGGCCAACGGGGGCCAACGGGTCATTCCTCGCCTCGTCGAACGGCTGGAAACGTGGGACGGAGAGGTCGTTCAGCGCGTTCCGCCGGAAGTAGACGGCCGCGCGTCACTCGAGACCCGGAACTCGGAGGTCTTGACCGACGCGTTGGTGCAGGCCGTCCAGGGTCGAGGAGGGACCGGGAGCCGGGCCCAGGTCCCCGGAATCGTCGTGGCCGGAAAGACGGGAACCACCCAGGTAGTTAGCCTGGGCGCGCTCGAGGGCATACCGGCGTCGGAGATTCCGCTGCGACTGCGTGATCACGCTCTTTTTGCGGCTTTCGCTCCCGCCGACGCCCCCGAGATCGTCGTGGTCGTCGTGGTGGAGCACGGTTCCAGCGGTGGCAAGACGGCGGCACCGATCGCGCGCTCCATCCTTGAACGGTATTTCGAGAAAAAGGGCGACCGGGACGCGGCCAAGCGATCCACTCGACCGGAGGAGGGCTCGCGTGCGGAGAATTGAAAGGCGTCCTGTTCATGACTTCGATTGGCTCTTTCTCGGTCTCGTGGGCCTCCTGCTCGCCCTGGGATTCGTCAACCTCGTGTCGGCGACGCTGACCGGCGAACTCGAAGGGCTTTCTGGGGGCGTGCGTCGCCAACTCGTATCCCTCGCCGTGGCCGCCAGTGCGACGGGAGTCATTCTCTTCGTGGATTACCGCCACTTCGAACGCCTCGCTCTTCCGCTCTACGGGCTGAGCCTATTGCTGCTCGCCGCGACCCTTGTTTTCGCTCCAGAAACCCGGGGCGCCCAGGCGTGGCTTTTCGAAGGCCGGGTGCAGCCCTCGGAGTACGCCAAAATCGGCCTGGTCCTCGCGATGGCGCGGTATTTTTCACGTCGACCGGCTGGCGAGATCACGCGGCTGCGCCAACTCGGCCTCCCGTTTCTGATCGTCGTTTCTCCCGTGGCCCTCATCGTGATGCAGAAGGACATGGGCGTGGCGTTGCTGACGCTGCTCGTTGGCGCGAGTTACCTGCCGCTCGTGCGAATTCCCTGGCGTTCCTGGCTGGCCCTCGGTGGAGTCGGGGTGGCCGCCCTGGGCGTTTTATGGAGTTTCGGTCTGCGAAGCTACCAGCAGCAACGCATTCTCGATTTCCTCGACCCGGCTCGCGACCCGCTGTCGTCGGGTTACCAGGCCATGCAGTCTCGAATCGCGGTGGGCTCCGGCGGATTTCTTGGAATGGGTTGGACGGAGGGAACGCAAACGCAGCTCCGCTTCCTGCCGACGCAACACACCGATTTTGTCTTCTCGGTATTGGCCGAGGAATGGGGCTTTCTGGGCAGCGCACTCGTGTTGTTGCTCTACCTGTCCATGCTCCTCTGGGGGCTCTGGATCGCTCGCAATGCGAAGGACAATTTTGGGATGATGTTGGCGATCGGCCTCGTGGGCACGCTCTTCTGGCCCGCTGCGATCAATCTCGCGATGGTCCTCGGGTTGGCGCCGGTGATCGGGGTCCCGCTCCCGCTCTTTTCTTACGGGGGGTCATCGCTGCTGGCGACGGGAATCGCGGTAGCCCTTCTCTTGAACATCTCCATGCGGCGCTACGTGTTCTAGGGCGACACACGCGTACCCCGCGGTCGGGTGTTCTTTCCGGTCGTACGCACAAGGTAGACTTTCGCCGATGGATACCACGGGTTCCTCTTTCAATTCGGCCCCTTCAGAACCGGCTCCGCCGCGCGTCGCGGCGTTCTTTGACATGGACAAGACGCTCATCTCGGAGAATTCGGGCTCGCTGTACATGCAGCACCTCTATGGGAAGGGAGAGATTGGCCTTGCCGATCTCGCCGTCGGGCTCGGGGATTACCTCCGCTACAAGGTCGGAATGCTCGACCTGGAGGCCTGGGTGCAGGGGATGGCCGCCCCCCTCGCAGGTCGCAGCGAGCCCTCGGTCGTGGAAGAGGCCCGGGAATGGTTCGAAGAATGCGTGGTCGAGAAGATCTATCCCGAAGCCTTGGCCCGGGTTGTGGATCATCGGGATGCGGGTGATCTCGTGGCCATCGTGAGTGGAGCCGCACGTTTCGTAATCGAGCCGTTGGCGGAGCGGCTCGAAATCGAACACGTCATCTCGACGCGGTTCGAGGTCCTGAATGGCGTGTTCACCGGTCGGGTCATCGAACCCGCCTGCTTCGAGCACGGGAAGGTCCATTGGCTCATCGATTTCGTCGCCCGGCACGGGATCGACCTGGCGAAGAGCTGGTTCTACACCGATTCCGTCACCGACCTGCCCCTTCTGGAGAAGGTGGGGCACCCGGTCATCACGAATCCGGATCCGCTGCTCTACTGGACCGCCCGGCGAAGACAGTGGCCGGTCCTTTTCTTTGAGCCTCCGCCTGCTGAAAATTCCTAGGCGCTGCGGTCAGAGAAGTTTCGCGACGAGCTCGTCGAAGTCCGCACGCGGGCGTGCTCCCTGGAGTTGTCCCACGACCTGTCCGCCCTGGAAGGCCAGGATGGTCGGGATCGCGCGAACTCCGTAGCGGCCGGGAGTCTGCGGGGAATCGTCGACATTCATCTTCACGACCTTGACCCGGTCTCCGTATTCGCCCGCCAACTCTCCGATGATCGGCGCGATGGCGCGGCACGGGGCGCACCACTCGGCCCAGAAATCCACCACCACCGGGAGGTCGGATTGAAGAACCTCTCCGTCAAAATCCTGGTCGGTCACTTCTGCGATCTCTGCCATCAGTCTTCCTCGTCTCCGGGTTGGGGCGCCCGCTTTGGCGCGGGGCGCGAAGCGCGGGCGTCGGGTTCGTCCGGGATTCGAACGGCCCGGCAAGGGCAGCATAGCAGCCTCCGAGTTCCGGTTCGTCGACGAACGAGGTGCGGGTGGGCCCAGGTTTGACGCTTCTCGGCCCCGTGGGTACTCTCGACCGCTCGAGGAGCGCCGCCGCCGAGTGCGGCATACGGCGGTTTCGAGGCCAACGCTCGTGAAACGATCTCCCGAAACCATCGATCGATCCAAGGTTCGCACCACTTCGGCCGACCGCCGAAAGAGCCGGGTTCGTGTTCAAGACGAAGCGCGTCCCCACGTCGCCGGGGGGTCGTGCGCGCAATTTCTCGATGCGCTTCCGGGGTTTCTCGGTGCGGACGATCTGCGGGCGGCCGTGGACGCCTGGGTGGCGGCGGTGAAAGGGGAACGCACGGTTCTCTTCGCCATGGGCGCCCACCTGGTCAAGGTGGGGCTCTCGCCCGTCGTCGTGGACCTGATGGAGCGCGGGGCCATTCACGGAATTGCGATGAACGGAGCCGGTTGCGTTCACGACCTGGAACTCGCCCGGATGGGTCACACCAGCGAGGACGTTGCGGCCTCGTTGGATGACGGGACCTTCGGGATGGCGAAGGAGACCGCGACTCGCCTGAACGACGCAATCCGCCGGGGGGCCGACGCGGGAGTCGGCATGGGCGTGGCGGTGGGTCGCGATATCCTCGATTCCGGCGACACGTTTGCCGATCGATCGATCCTGGCGGTGGCGGCCCGTTTGGACATTCCCGTCACCGTGCATGTCGCCATCGGAGCCGACATCCATCACATGCATCCCGGCGCGGATGGAGCCGCCCTCGGGGCCACGAGCTACCGGGATTTCGAGACGTTCACGGGCCTGGTCGCCACTCTCCAGGGCGGCCTCTTTGCGAATGTGGGCTCCGCGGTCATTTTGCCCGAAGTTTTTCTGAAGTCGTTGGCGCTAGCCCGGAACCTGGGGCACGAAGTGACGCGCTTTACCACCCTGGATCTCGATTTCATTCGCCAGTACCGGCCTTCGGTCAATGTCGTGGAACGTCCCACGCGCCAGGGCGGTCGCGGAATTGCCCTGACCGGTCACCACGAGATCATGGTTCCCCTGTTGGCCGCGGGTGTGATCGAGGCGCTTGACGCGCCGGCAGACCCGAAGGGGTGAGTCGCATCGGCCTGGTCGAGGGCGACCTCAGCCTCCAGGATGTCGATGCCGTGATCAACGCGGCCAACGCTTCGCTTGTGCTCGGCCGTGGAGTGGCCGGGGCCCTTCGCCAGCGCGCGGGTCCGAGCCTCCAGATCGAATGCGACTCCGCGGGGCCGATCGACGTGGGCCGTGCAGTGGTGACGGGGGCGGGCGATCTGCCCGCCACGTACGTGATCCACGCGGCCGTGATGCGGGAAGCGGGTGGTGAAGCCAGCGAGGCGAGCGTCCGCGAAAGCCTGGCCCACGCTCTCGAACTCGCCGACGAGGCGAAATGCCGGGTTGTTGCATGTCCCGCCCTGGGGACCGGGGTGGGCGGGTTCGCGATGCAGCGTTGCGCCGAGGTTTCCCTCGAGGTGGCTCGGTCGTGCCTCGGCCAGGCGAAGGTTCTCGAAGAAGTGCGCTTTGTGCTGTTCGGAGAGCCCGCCCTGCGCGTTTTCGAGATGGTGAACGACGCCGAGCGCGTCGCCGCGCAGATGGCGCGTCTCCGGGAGCGTTGATCCGGCCGCGGGGTCGCTGTCCGACCTCGTTTTAGGAGGGGCTTGGGGCCGCGGGGGTATACTCCCGCGGGCGTGATTTGCCCGGGGGAAGACCGATAAAGGGAGTTTCCCACGCGGGGTTGTGACCCTGCGCCGCGTGGGCTCCGGAGGCCGGAGATGACCGAATTTCACCAGGCCGCAGCGGCCGTCTATCTCGCCGCCGGAATCGCCGCGTTGCTGGGGATCGTCATGCCTTCCCGTCGGCTGGGCCGGGTGGCAATCGGGGCCCTCGTATTGGGAGCGGTTCTCCAGGGGATCGGCTTTGCGACGCTTCACCGTCAAGCCGCGCCGCCCGCGCTCACCGATCTTGGGAGCGTGGGGGCGCTCGTCGCCTGGATGGCCGTGCTCTGCCTGGTGCTGTTCGCGTGGCGCATGCGGCTGTCGAGCCTCGCTGCGGCCATCGGTTTCGTGGCGTTTCTCTTCGTGTTCGCATCGCTGGCATCCCATTCGGGAGGCGCGACCGTGTCGCAGCCCGAGGCAGGAGCCTGGTCCCACCTGCACGTT
>JAZAOF010000080.1:0-7336 GCA_036228265.1 Myxococcota bacterium
GGTCGTGGAACCCGAAGTCGAGGCCGATCCCCTGACCGATGACGCGGCGCCTGCCGAGGAGTTGGGGAAAGGAATTTCCGCCGAGCTGCAGGACGCCGAAGCGGCTCCTGTGCAGGCGGCGGCGGATGCGGCCGAGTCGGAAGGCGCCTCTTCGGATGCGCCGCCGAGTCCGGCTGCGCCCGCCGAAGAACCCGCGGCGGAGAAGGCTCCCCAGCCGAAGGTCGCGCAGCCGCAGAGCCCAGCCGATCGAAAAGGACGCCACCGAAAGCGCGTTCGCGAAGTGGTGAATCTCCAGGAGCAGGAACAATTTGCGCGGCAGTTGACGAGTCGACGCGGCGTTCCTCGCCGTCCGACGGGTGCCGTTCCGCGGTCTACGCGTAATCCCCGGTCTCGACGGCGCGACCCGGCTGCGAAGAAGGCGGTTGTCGCAACACCGGCCGAACCGCAGCAGCGGATGGTGCGGCTTGAAGGCGACATCAGCGTCGGCGAGTTGGCGAGACAACTCGGCATGAAGGCCGCCCAGCTTCAGGGGCAGCTGATGGCGCTAGGCACCATGGTCTCGGTCAACCAGTCCATCCCCGTGGACGTCGTCGAGGAACTCGCTGCGAAGATGGCATTCGCGGTCCAGGACGTCGGCTTCAAGGAAGAAGCGTATCTCGAGCCGGCGCTCGCCGAGCAGGCGGATCTCGGGGAGAAGTCCTCTCTGCGGTCGCCCATTGTCACCGTCATGGGGCACGTTGATCACGGCAAGACCTCGCTTCTCGATGCCATTCGCAAGACCAAGGTCGTTGATGGGGAAGCCGGCGGGATCACTCAGCATATCGGTGCCTACCAGGTCGAAACGAACGGATCGAAGCTCACGTTCATCGATACTCCGGGGCACGCCGCGTTCACGGAGATGCGCGCCCGCGGCGCGAAGGTCACCGACATCGTGGTCCTCGTGGTGGCGGCAACCGATGGTGTCATGCCGCAGACGGTGGAAGCCATCGAGCATGCGAAAGCTGCGGGATCTCCCATCGTGGTGGCGGTGAACAAGTGCGATCTGCCCAACGCCAATCCGGCCCAGGCGCGGCAGAAATTGATGGAGTACGGCCTGGTTTCCGAGGAATTTGGGGGCGACGTCGTCTGTGTCGACATCTCGGCGAAGACCGGGGACGGGTTGGACCAGCTTCTCGAAATGATTGGACTTCAGGCCGAACTGCTCGAACTGAAGGCCGTTTCCGACTGCCGTGCCAAGGGGGTCGTCCTCGAAGCCGAACTCGACCGCGGCCGAGGTCCGTTGGCGACCGCTCTCATTCTCGAGGGGAGCCTCAAACGTGGCGATGTCATGGTGGTGGGGCAGATCCACGGCCGTGTTCGCCAGATCGAAGACGATGCGGGGGGGAGGCTGGAAGAGGCCGGCCCTTCCTCTCCCGTGCGGGTGGTTGGCCTCGGCGCCGTGCCGACGGCTGGAGACGCCTTCTACGTCGTTGAGAGTGAACGAGTCGCTCGGCAGATCGTGGGGCATCGCGAGGAGCGAGGGCGCGAAAGGCCGGTTCAGTCGGCGCCCGCCGTTACGCTCGAAGAATTCTTTGCCGCCGCAGAAGGCACCGGCCGGAAGGAACTGCCGGTCGTGTTGAAGGCGGATGTCCAGGGTACCTGCGAAGCGGTTCGCGATGCGCTGGAAAAACTTTCCACCGATGAAGTCAACCTGAAGATCCTGTCGGCGGGCGTGGGTGGCATTACCGAGAATGACATCATGCTCGCGAAGGCAAGCGGGGCCATCGTGGTCGGTTTTCACGTACGCCCGGATACGGCTTCGCGAAGGGCTGCGGAACAGCAGGGTGTCGACGTTCGGGTCTACAAGGTGATCATGAACCTCGTCGACGAAGTGCGCAGTGCCATGGCTGGGCTCTTGCCGCCTACGTTGAAGGAGCAGGTCATGGGCCGGGCCGAGGTGAGAGATCTCTTCACGGTACCCCGCGTGGGGACCATTGCCGGTTCTTACGTGACGGAGGGCCAGATGCGTCGCAACGGGCAGTGCCGGTTGATCCGAGACGGTGTCGAGATCTACGACGGTCGGCTTGGGTCGCTAAGACGATTCAAGGACGACGTGCGCGAAGTTCAGAACGGCTTCGAGTGTGGCGTGGGGATCGATGGGTACAACGACGTCAAGGTCGGCGACGTGATCGAGGTCTACGAAATCGAAGAACAGCCCGCCACACTCTGATTCAGGCGGAGCGCTGGAGCATGATCGTGGGCGCGGCGGTACTCGAACTCCGGATCCAGGGTTCTCATTCCTTGAAGCAGAAGCGGGGCGTTGTGCAGTCCGTGATCCGCCGGCTCCGAAACCGGTTTAATCTCGCGGTGGCAGAGGTGGGTGGTCAGGATACGTGGCAGCGGGCCGTCGTGGGAATGACCGCGGCTGGCTCGGATAGGGAGAAAGTTCGCCAGGTGCTCCAGTCCGCCGTGGTGTTCGTGGAACAACTTCATTTAGCCGAGGTTCGCGGTTCCGACATCGAGATCCTCGACCTGCCTCTTTCCGATCGGGAAACTTTTCCTTCGTGGGAGTTTCAGGAGTAGACGATGTCGCGCCGTACCGAACGTGTTGCCGAACTGCTTCGAGACGAGATTGCACGGGTCCTCCGCGAGGAAATCACGGATCCCCGGATTGGACTCACGACGCTGACGCGAGTGGATGTGGCTCCCGACATGAGTCATGCCGTCGTATTCTGGAGCGGGTTGGAAACGCCGGATGCAGAAATGGTTCTGAGACATTCCGCGGGTCTCGAATCGGCGTCGGGCCGCGTGCGGACGCTGATCGCGAAGCGGCTGTCGCTGCGAAAGATGCCCGCGTTACGGTTTCAGCACGATCCTTCTCTGGACCTCGGGGACCGGACCCTTGGTTTGCTGGAGCGGCTTTAACGTGCCCCGCGGACGCCGAAAGCGTCGGACGGGTCGGCCGGGGCCGGCGGGCTTTCTCGTTGTCGACAAACCCGCCGGTTGGACGTCCCATGATGTCGTCGACGCGGCGCGGAAGTGGTTTGGAAACCGCAGGATCGGCCACCTCGGGACCCTTGACCCCCAGGCCACCGGGGTGTTGCCGCTCGCGGTTCGCGAAGCGACGAAGCTGGCGACCTACCTCGAGGGCGTAACGAAGAGCTACCTCGGTACCGTCCGGCTGGGAGTCGAGACCGACACTCTCGATGGCGAGGGAAAGGTCGTGGCACGTCACGAAGGCCCGCTGCCCGTCGAGGCGCGGATTCGCGAGGCCCTCGAAGGTTTTGTCGGCGATATCGAGCAGGTGCCGCCGATGTTCAGCGCGGTCAAGCAACAGGGGGTCCCGCTTCATCGCCTGGCCCGGCGGGGCGAGGTCGTTCACCGGGAGCCCAAGAAGGTGCGGATCCACCGGCTTGAGGCGTTGCGCTTTGATTTACCGGATCTGGACATCGACGTGGAGTGTTCCGCCGGGACCTACGTGCGGAGCCTGGCCTCGGATCTCGGGGCGGGACTGGGGTGCGGCGGCTACCTGAAATCGCTGCGGCGCACGGCCAGTGGCCCCTTCCACGAGAGCGACGCGAAGACGATCGAGGAATTCGAAGCGGAAGCCGCCGAGGGTCGGATCGATGAGTCGTTGATCGCGCCCTCCAAGGTTCTCGGAATTCCGCTTTTTGGTGCGTCGCCCGCAGCGGTAAGCCAGATTCTTCACGGCGCCGACATTGCCCCGGGAACGGACTTTCGTCTTTCCCTGGGGGAACGCGTTCTCGTTTCGGATGAGAAGGGCCGGCTGCTGGCGCTGATGGAACTGCGGGCCGATCGGCGCCTGTGGCCCCTGCGCGTTTTGACGACCCAGTAGGCGGTGCCAGGAGGCGCAGCGGGGACGTGTCTTCGCGGCTTTCGCGGCCCTTGTTGGCGCGTGGAATCCAACTCTGTCACACTGCGGCCCGAAAACAAGCTCTAGATAGAAGGCAAAGCGATTGCGGGCCGAGCCGCCGATGGGCTTCCGAAGGCGGTTCGAGTCGAGTCACCCCATGGTGGGGCCTCGGGGTTTCCTGCAAAGAAGGTCGAGCAAAGGGGACAGGGTTGATTTCCTCCGAGGTAAAAAAGCAGGTCATCGAAGACTTCCGACTGAGCGAGGCCGATACCGGGTCCTCCGAAGTTCAAGTGGCTCTGCTTACGAAGCGAATTGGCCAGTTGTCCGACCATTTCCAGTCCCACAAGAAGGATCACCACTCCCGGCGCGGTCTACTCAAGATTGTCAGTCAACGCCGGCGATTGCTGGATTATCTCAAGAGCAACGATATTGGACGTTACCGGTCGCTGATCGAGCGACTGGGCCTGCGTCGCTAGGAGATCCTGGTGCGACCGCTCGGGCGAGCGGACAGCGCCACTCCATTTCATCGGGCGAACCGGGAACGGGACGCTGCGATGGGATGTGGGAGTTGGCCATACGCGAAGGCCGCCGCCGAAAGATTTCGGCGTTCGGATTCGCGGATCGCTGATCCCGCATTCCACCGCGACCTCCCTTCGCAGCGCCCACATATTCCTTCGGCCTTGCCGAAGGGGAGGTTTATTGATGCCTTATTGGTTCCAACCCGAAACGATTTCGTTCGAAGTCGGTGGTCGGGAAATGTCGATCGAGACCGGACGGATCGCGAAGCAAGCGGCGGGAGCCGCGCTCATCACCTACGGCGGTACCGTGGTTCTCGTGACAGCGGTTCATTCCAAGCCCCGCGAAGGGATTGACTTCTTTCCGCTGACGGTCGATTTCGTCGAGAAGTTCGCCGCAGCGGGGAAGATTCCCGGCGGCTTTTTCAAGCGTGAAGGCCGCCTTGCGGACCGGGAAGTACTCGTGTCGCGCTTCATCGATCGTTCGATCCGCCCGCTCTTTGCGGATGGCTACAACGACGAAACCCAGGTGACCGCCACGGTGCTGTCTTCGGATCCCGATTTCTCGGCGGACGTCACGGCGTTCGTTGGGGCGTCGGCGGCGCTCTCGATCTCGGAAATTCCGTTTGTCGGACCCATCGCGGCGGTCCGACTGGGTCGACTCGAGGGCGAACTGGTGGTCAATCCGACTCCGGAGCAGCTCGAGACGTCGGAACTGGAATTGATCGTCGCGGGAAACCGCGGTTCGATCGTGATGGTCGAGGGGGGGGCCAACCAGGTTCCCGAAGCCGAGGTTCTCGAGGCCCTGCAGTTCGCTCATCGCGAGATCGTTCCCATCATCGATGTGATCGAGGGCCTTGCAAAGAAGGTCGGACGGGCCAAGCTCGAACCCGAAGTGCGCGGTCGCGACGAGGCCCTGGTGGCCGAGATCCGTGGCAAGGCCGAAGCGGGATTGCAGGAAGCCTTCCAGATCAAGAGCAAGCACGAGCGGGGTGCCGCAGTCCGAAAGGTCGAGGGCGAGGTGGGCCAGGAGATCCTGGACAACTATCGCGACGAGAAGGTCCAGATCGACAGCCTCGCGGCATGGGAATCTCGCAGTTCCGGGCTCCGCAGCCTCAAGGGCGACGTCAAGGGGATTCTTCACGACCTCGGTGCGGAGATCATGCGCGAGCGCGTTCTCGCAGAAGGAGAACGGATCGACGGCCGTGCGACCACCGACATCCGGCAAATCGCTTGCGAGGTGAGGGTGGTTCCGCGTCCCCATGGTGTGGCGCTCTTCACCCGCGGCGAAACCCAGGCGATGGTGAGCGCCACGCTGGGAAGCGGATTCGACGAACAGACCATCGATGGCATGGGAGGCCGCTGGAAGAAGCAGTTCATGCTCCACTACAACTTCCCGCCGTTCTCGGTCGGTGAAGCGCGACCGCTTCGCGGTCCCGGGCGGCGCGAAGTGGGGCACGGAACGTTGGCGGAACGGGCCATCAAGCCGGTTTTGCCCGCCCACGAGGACTTTCCCTACACGATCCGCGTTGTCTCTGAAACGCTGGAGTCCAACGGTTCCTCGTCGATGGCGGCGATTTGCGGTTCGACCCTGGCTCTGCTCGACGCGGGAACTCCGCTGAAGGCCCCGGTGGCGGGAATTGCCATGGGGCTCATGCAGGATGGAGATCGCGTCGCGATTCTCTCGGATATCCTCGGAGACGAGGATCACCTCGGCGACATGGACTTCAAGGTGGCGGGTACCCGGGACGGGATCACCGCTCTGCAGATGGACATCAAGGTGACCGAGATCGACTGGGCCGTGATGGAGCGCGCATTGGCGCAGGCTCGAGACGGTCGACTGCATATTCTCGATTGCATGCGGGAGGAGACGCAAAACGAACTCGGCGACCTCGGACCCCGGGCGGCGCTGCACGAGTTTGCTCCGCGACTCGAGGTCCTGTGGGTCAAGCCGGATCGGATCCGCGACATCATTGGCCCTGGTGGCAAGGTCATCCGAGCCATCCAGGAGACGACGGGCGCCAAGGTCGACGTGGAGGATTCGGGGCGGGTTTCCGTCTTTGGTCCCGATGCCGAGGCCGTTGCGCGGGCCCAGGCCATGGTGGAAGAGTTGACCCAGGAGGCTGAGATCGGAAGGATCTACCTCGCCAAGGTCAAGCGAATCGCCGACTTCGGGGTTTTCGCCGAGATCTTCCCCGGCACCGACGGACTCATTCACATCAGTCACCTCGCCGAGGGACGAGTCGACAAGGTGACCGACATCGTCTCGGAGGGAGACGAAGTGATGGCGAAGTGCATCGACATTGATCCCACTGGGCGGATTCGCTTGTCGCGCAAGGAGGCGCTCGCCCAGCTGGCCAGCGAGGAATGACGACGAGCCTTGCCGCCCGGGTTCGCGTTCTGCGCCTACCCGGCGGCGAGGGTCTCGCCGTGCCTCGGCCGGCGACTCCCGGTTCGGCCGGCGTCGATTTGGCGGCGGCGGTGGAAGGCGACGTCATCGTGGCGCCCGGAGAGCGCGTTCTCGTTCCGACGGGCTTCGCATTCGCGATCCCAGAGGGCTTCGAGGGGCAGGTTCGACCCCGAAGCGGACTGGCCCTCAACCACGGTACGATTCTTCCCAATGCGCCCGGCACGATCGATTCGGACTACCGCGGTGAGGTGAAGGTGATCCTCATGAACCTCGGCAGGGAGCCCCTCGTCGTCAAGCGAGGGGATCGCGTTGCGCAGATGGTCGTGGCACCGCTGTCCCGGGCGGTCTTCGAAGAAGTCGAGGAACTCGATTCCACCGACCGCGGGGCCGGCGGCTTTGGCCACACCGGCCGTGCCGCGGTGGCTCCGTCGAAGAGGAGTGGGTCCTCGTGAGCGACCCGATCCATCCCCAGCCCGCGACGCCGCTGCCCGAACCCCGCAAGCGGGTTCTTAGCGAATTGACGAGAAGGCTCATTACGGCGGCGATCCTGATTCCGCC
>JAZAOF010000081.1:0-5484 GCA_036228265.1 Myxococcota bacterium
CATCGCCACGGAAAACGAAAACTTCAATTGGCACCTGGCTCTCTCGGAGCCCATGGAAGAAGACCAATGGACCGGCTACACCGGATTCATCCACCAGGTTCTCTTCGACAACTACCTCAAGGACCATCCGGCCCCGGACGAGGTGGAGTACTACCTCTGCGGTCCTCCGATGATGATCGAGGCGTGCAAGAAGATGCTCTACGAACTGGGGGTCGAAGAAGAGAGCATCCTCTTCGATGACTTCGGCTGATCCCGGCGGGCGCCAACCGCTTCTGGGTTTTCACCGCCGTGGACTCTGGCTGCTTCCGCTCTTGTTGGTGGTGCTGGCTGGCCTGACCTTCGTTCGACTCCGAGATCCGTCCCACACCGACATCGTCGAGTTGAACGGGCTCGCCATGGGAACGACCTGGTTCGTCAAGGTCGTGGCTCCCGACGCGAAACCCGAACAGCGCGATGACCTCCGAGCCGCGATCCAACGGGAACTCGACCTGGTGAACCGGCTGATGTCCACCTGGGACTCCCAGAGCGAACTTTCGGAATTCAACCGGATGCAGTCGACGGAAGGCTTCCCGGTATCGGAGCCCACGCTCGAAGTCTTCGAACTTTCCCTGGGCGTAGGTGCCCAAACCGCGGGTGCGTTCGACGTCACCGTGGGCCCCGTGGTCCGAGCGTGGGGCTTTGGAGCGGGCACCCCTCCGGCGACCCCCACCCCGCCCGACGCCTCCACGCTGGCGAATCTTCGCGAGCGCGTCGGCTCCCGCAGCCTCGCCGTCGACCGGAAAGCCGGTACCGTTCGCAAGGGGCATGGCGAAACCGAAGTCGATCTTTCGGGCGTCGCCAAGGGGTATGCCGTCGATCGCATCGCTCGTGCCGTCGAAAACCTCGGCTGGCCCAACGTACTCGTCGAACTCGGTGGCGAACTCGGTGCCCGGGGAACACGCGGTCCCGGCGCCCCCTGGCGTGTCGCCGTCGAGAGACCCGATACGGAGGGGCGTTCGATCTTCGCCATCGTCGAGCTCCGAGACGCGGGGATGGCCACTTCTGGCGACTACCGGAGTTTCTACGTGCGCGACGGGGAGCGACTCTCTCATCTCATCGACCCGCGCACTCTTCGCCCCATCGCCCACTCCGTGGCTTCGGTGAGCGTGATCGCTCCGGACACCGCGCGGGCCGATGCACTCGCGACGGGGTTGGGAGTCCTGGGGCTCGAAAACGGCCTCGCCCTTGCCGAACGCGAACAGATCGCCGCGTATTTCATTGTGCGGGAGCCGGGCGACGCGCTTCGAGGGGTGGCCTCGTCGCGTTTCGAGCCCTTTCTGGCCGAGCGGCAGCCGGCTTCGGAAACCGCTGCGCCCTAGCCGTTGCGCGTCGTGCGCGGCCCGGGTGGCTCGCACGAGGCTTCCCGGTAAACTCCGGGTGGGATCCCCCCGACTTCAGCGAGGCACCCCCATGGCTACCTTTCTTGCGACCGCCGCGATCTTCGGACTGGTCGTCTTTGCCATGGCGCTGGGCGCCATCCTCCAGGGCAAGAAGCTGAAGGGGTCGTGCGGTGGAACCGGCCAGGATTGCGAATGCAGCCCCCTGGCCGCCCGCTCCTGTCGCTTGCGACGAGAAGTCGCTCCCTAGCCGAGCGCCAGCGCCCCGTCGCTAGTCCGGCGCACCAGGAACCGATACCCACCGGGGGAGCGCAAGTCCATCCAACGGTGGATCGAAAGCCACCCGTACCCGTTCTCCGATCGAGGGCGGCCCTTCCCGGGGAGTCGATGGCCACTCGCCGACGCCGCTCACCCAGTTGCCCACGAGGCGCACGGCTGGATCCTCGTCCAGGGAAACCAGCACCACGTTGTACGGCGCGCGCTCCGCAAAATACGGAAGGAGTGGCGGGTGGACGACCACGTAGGACCAGATGTTTCCGAGGCCCGACACCGTGACCCATTCGGGTGCGCGATGCCCTCCCCAGGGCGAGATGGACCGGGGCGGAAAAAGCAGCCGGCCGGTATCGACGCAGCGCTGCAGGCGAAGCTCGCCGCGCGCAGCCCCCTCCCAGAACGGGGCCGATTCCGGCGTACGCGGCGGCAGCAGCGGGTGGTCTTCGATCATCAGGGCTTCCTCAGGATCATCGCGCTCGTGGGCACGCCTTCTCCCGCGGTCACGAGACACGAGTCGACTCCCGGCACCGGGTTCGGGGACGTGCCACGGAGTTGGCGGACTCCTTCGTTGACGAGGTTGAATCCGTGAACGTACGCCTCGGACAGCCCGCCCCCGGAGGTGTTGATCGGGAGCCGCCCACCGATCTCGAGAGCCCCGTCTTCGGTGAAGGCAGCCCCTTCTCCCTTTTCGCAAAACCCGTATCCCTCGAGCGAGAGGGGGATCAACGGCGTGAAGGCGTCGTAGATCTGCGCCACCCGGATATCGGACGCCTGGATATCGGAATTGCGGTACAGCTGCCGCGCGCATGTCCACGACGGTCCTTCGAGCGGGTCTTCCGACCAGTAGTTCACCATGGCGTGGGATTGGCGGGGAAGGCCCTGGGCGAAGGCATGGACCAGGGCCGGTGGATGCCGAGCATCGCGGGCGCGATCGGCTGCCACGAGGACACAGGCCAGTGCGCCGTCCGTCTCGAGGCAGTTGTCGAAGAGACAGAGGGGCTCCGAGATCCACCGAGCCTCCATGTAGGCGTCGCGAGTCAACTCTCGCTCGTACATCATCGCCCGTGGGTTCGCATTGGCCATCCGGCGCACCGCCAGAGCGACATTGGCGAGGTGATCGCGCGTGGCCCCGAACTCGTGCATGTAGCGCCGGGTCAGCATGGCAATCTCGTCCACCGGGCGAAGCAAGCCCCACGGACGGGTCCACAGGGCCGCCGTCGAAACATCCGGCCCGGCACTCGCCCAGGGCCGGGGACCGGAACCGCGCTTCCGAGACCGCCAGGCGACACCGACACGGCACTGGCCCGTCGCGATGGCCATCGCCAACTGGCCGACCACGGCGGGACCGGCGCCACCGCCGTATCCGACCTGGCCAAAAAAGGTAATGTCGCCCGCACCGATTGCCTTGGCGATTTCGGCTTCGGGAGTGGTTTCGAGGGTGTAGGAAGCCAGCCCGTCGACCTCCGAGGCGTCGATCCCTGCATCGTCCAACGCCGCCAGGATCGCCGACGTCGCGAGCTCCGACTCCGACGGCTCCAACGCCTTCGCAAAGGGCGTCTCGCCGATGCCCACGATTGCCGCCGCGTCCTTCAAGCCCCGCGCCTCCCCGTTTGCGCCGCGATGCCGCGGCAACCCTCATCCTAGCCAACCCCCGGTGGCGACCACACGATGCGCCTTCGCGCGTCTGATATCCTCCTCGAATGACGGCGACCCCCGGAAAGCACGGAACCTCATGAAGGCGGTTCGATGCAGTTCGGGCAGGATCGAGGTCCAGGACGTCCCGGCTCCCCGCGGCGAGGGCGTTCGGGTGCGCGTCGCTTCGGCGGGCATCTGTGGTTCGGATCTCCACTTGATTGCGGCGCCCGTTCCCCTGCCCCACACGCTCGGCCACGAACTCGCGGGAACTCTCGACGATGGAACCCCGGTGGCCATCGAACCGATCGCACCGTGTGGATCCTGCGACTCGTGTGAGCGGGGTGCGTACAACCTCTGTCGCTCGGGAACCGGCATTATCATGGGGATCGGACGAGACGGTGGAATGTCCGAAGAAATTCTCGTTCCCGAGCGGTGCCTGGTCCCCCTGGCCCGGAACATCGCGGTTCGGGATGCCTGCCTGGTCGAACCCCTGGCCGTCGCCCTCCATGGCCTCCGCCTGGTCGGGGTCGGGCCTTCGACACGGGTCGCCGTGGTGGGCGGAGGTACGATCGGTCTCTGCGCCGTCGCCGCCGCGCGCTGGCTCGGTGCCGACACCCACCTGGAAGCCCGGCATGACTCCCAACGCGCCGCGGGCGCACGACTGGGCGCCGTCTTCTCCGGGGGCGAATTCGACGTCGTGATCGACGCCGCGGGAACGCCTTCGGCCCTCGAAAAAGCCGTCGCCTTCGGTCGCCCCGGGGCCACCCTGCTCCTCCTGGCCACCTACTGGGACGGCTTTTCTCCCCCGGCGTTTCCGCTCTGCCTGAAGGAAATTCGGATCGTCCCTTCGAGCCTGTACGACCGAAGCGAGACCGAGCGCGACGTGGACGCCGCGGCGCGATTGCTCGCCGAGCAACCCGAAATCGCCCGAACCCTCATTACCCATCGATTTCCCCTGGAGGGCGCGGGAGAGGCTTTCTCCGTCGCCGCGGATCGATCCCAGGGAGCCATCAAGGTCGTTCTCGAACCGGGAGGAGGCGGCGACGTCCGCTAGAATCGGCGCCCGGACGAGGAGAAGCGGTATGAAAATTGGCGTCACGATCCACTCCACGGACGAATCCATGGACGTCGCAGAACTGGCCCGGGAAGCCGAAAATCGCGGTTTCGCTTCGCTCTATATCCCCGAGCACACGCACATCCCCACCAGTCGGCGTACTCCGGCACCCACCGGCGACGCGAAACTCGGCGACGAATATCTTCGCAGCGTCGACCCCTACATCGCACTCGCCGCGGCCGCGGCCGGGACCACCCAAATCCGGTTGGGAACCGGCATCGGCCTGGTCGCCCAACACGACACCCTCACCTTCGCCAAGCAGATCGCAACGCTCGACCGAATCGCCGAGGGCCGATTCGTCCTTGGAATCGGCTACGGCTGGAACGTCGAAGAAATGGAGAACCATGGCATCGACTTCAAGCGTCGCCGAGAGCTGGTGCGTGAGAAGATGCTGGCCATGCAGCAGCTCTGGAGCCAGGAAGTTGCGTCCTTCGATGGAGAGTTCGTGCGCTTCGAGGAGAGCTGGCAGTGGCCGAAACCCGTGCAACAGCCGCGACCGCGGACGCTGATTGGCGGGGGCGCCGGCCCAAAGCTCTTTGCGCACATCGCCGAATACGCCGACGGGTGGATCCCCATCGGGGGAGCGGGTCTCCGGAAGGCCCTCCCCGAACTTCAACGCGCCTTCGAGGAAGCCGGCCGAGACCCGAGCGATCTCCACATTGTCCCCATGGGCATCCTTCCGGACGAAGAAAAGCTCGGCTACTACGCGTCCATTGGCATCACCGAGGCCGTCCTTCGCCTGCCCTCTTCGGGGCGCGAGGACGTCCTCCCCGCCCTGGACGCTTTCGCGCGCTTCGCATGAGCCGCTCCGGTCGCCGGGCGGGAGAGCCCCCGATGGCGCTCACGCGTTTTTGACGATTCATCAGATGGGCGATACGCTGCGCGGACTGTGTTCCGGCCCACCGGGCCTCGAGCACCCGCGCCTCCCGGGAGCCCCCCTTGGATCTTCGTTACTCGGAATCTGACGAAACGTTTCGCGCCGAACTCCGAGAGTGGCTCGCCGAAGCGGTACCGGCCCACGGCCCCGCCCCCGACCTCGACGACTGGTCGGCCCGCCGTGACTACGACACCGGCTGGCAGAAGAAA
>JAZAOF010000082.1:0-32906 GCA_036228265.1 Myxococcota bacterium
AGGAGAACCGCCGGCTGTCGACCGGCCGGGCCGCCCTAGTCTCGGGACATGAAGATTCGCAGGATGTACCAGAACATCAATGCCACCGAGGCAAAGAGCTGCAGCGCGGCGGCCACGTAACGATCCTCGGGGTAGTGATGGAGGACGTTGGACGTGTCGTAGAGGATCGCGGCGCCCGCGAAACCCACCATGGCGACGGAGAACCAGGTGCCGAGCTCAAAACCGAAGATCAAGGCCGAGGCGATCGCCACCAGGGCGAGAATCCCGCCCCACCGGAGCATTCCCGCCATGAAGGAAAAATCCTTGCGCGTCGTAAATGCCACGGCAGTCAGTCCTGCGAAGCCGGCCAGGGTGACAAAAGCCGCGCTCTGGATAACACCGTTGGCCATTTGATTCGCGATCACGAGCATCGGTACGAACAGGATTCCGTAGGCCAGCACCGTGGCCACGAGAGCCGCGTACTGGGCTCCGAGCGAGGGCGACTGGTGCGCGGTTCGCGTCGCAAACCAGCTCACGAGCATGAACCCACCGAGAATCAGCAACCAACTCGTGGACATGAGGGCCGCAGCGATGGATTCCGCAAGCCCCGACGTGAAGAGCCAGACCTCGAAGAGCGTGAAGCCCACGATCGACGCCATGAGATGGTTGTAGGTCTTCATGATGAAGGCCGAGCGCGTTTCAACGCTCTGCTGGGAAACCGGCGTGTAGCTTGCCGGTAGTTCAAACTGCGATTGCCGACTCATGGATCCTCCTCGCGAACGGGGATTTGCCCCGCTCGGACTTGTCCGTGTTAGACACTCCCCCGCGTGCCCGGTTCCCGCGCCGTACCCCGAGGGAGGCGTAAGCACCCTAGGGTACGCCGGCCGGGTTCGTCAGGCAAACCTTCCCCATCAGGCCCGCGGGCGGCGCGAACGCGTCACGCGACTCCGCTTCCGGTCTCGGCCCGGCGCTCCAACTCCACCCGGATCGCCCGGTGTTCCTTTTCGCCCAGGGAAAAACGTGAAAAGATCGCCGCGCCCAGCAGGTAGCAACCAAAGGGAAATACGGCGAAGAGCGTTCGTATCGCATCCTTCACCGAGTCAGGCTGTTCCACGTTCGGCACGAAGCCCGACGCCTCGAGAACAAATCCGGCCAATAGGAAGGTGATCCCGGTGGACGACTTGTACACCAGGTTCCAGGTCGCAAAGTAGGCGCCCTCTTTGCGCTCTCCCGTGCAAAATTCGTCGAAGTCGATCACGTCGGCCTGGATCGAAGGAGCCACGGTCCCCCCGGCCCCCGCCGCGGTACCCGCGAGGGCCGCGAAGATGCAGATCCCCAGGATGTCGCCCTCGCCAAAGAAGAACATGGCCCCGAAACTGAAGCCGGTGAGCACCATCGAGCCCAGCCAGAGCCGCTTTTTCCCGATCTTTCGTGAAATCGGAATCCAAAGGGGAACCGAGACAATCGACGGCACCATGTAACTGAGAATCAGGACCGGAGCCAACTCGGGCGCACCGATCACGTAGTCCGAAATATAGAGGGCCAACACGCTGATGGTCGCCGCGCCGAGGTTCTCGATGAAGTAAACGACGACGAGCAGACGCGCGTGCGGATTCTTCAAGACGTCCGCAAAAGCGCCGTAGGGATGGCGCGAGCCACGACCCTGGAATTCGGGGCGCTCCCGGAGCCGGATGACCGTAAACACCAGCGTGACCGCCGTGACGATCGCAACGACGATAGCCATCTCCGCCGCGACCCCTCGCACCGCGGCATCGGCGGATTGGCCCAGCGACAGGGCGTTTTCCTTGGCGTCGATCAGCATGTACATGCCACCCACCGCCAGGGCCGACCCCAGCATCCAGCCGGCGTGACGCATTCCGAAGATCCGGTTCCGGTCGTGATAATCCGGCGAGAGTTCGGCCCCAAGAGACGTGTGGGGAACGATGAAGACGGTCATGGCCGAGTAGAAACCGAAGACTCCCACGGTCATCCATACCAGCAGCGCACTCTCCGACAGAGCGGGAGGCGGACTCCAGACCATCAGGTAGGCCGCGCCCACCGGCACGGTCGAAGCAAGAATCCACGGACGCCGGCGACCAAACCGACTCCGCGTCCGGTCGCTCCAGTAGCCCGCCAGGGGATCCGAGATCGCGTCCCAGATCCGGGAGGCGAACAAAATCGTCCCAATGACGGCTGGCGAGATCCCCAAAACGTTCGTCGAGAACGGCATGAGGTACAACGCGAAAAGAAGAAACATGAAACCGCAGCCGACCGTCGGCAGGCAGTAGGTGGCGATCACCGAGAGCGGGAGCACCTCGCCTTGCTTCGGGGCGGACACAGCGGTCGGTGCGGCAGGTTCGGGCACGACCAGCCCAGTTTTGCACAAGCCAGCGGTGGCGGCGATCTGGGCCCTCCCCCGCCCAGCGTGTATTCTTCTTGGCGGAGGTATCCCGTGGAAATCACACAAATCCTAAAGGTCCTACTCTCCGAGATGCGCAACATTTCGTCCTCCGAAACGGTGATCGGAGAACCGATCCAGGTCGGCGACGCCACGATCGTTCCGGTCAACCGCCTCGGGCTGGGTTTCGGTATCGCCGCGGGCGATCTGAGCGCGCAACGCGAAAAGAGCGGGGAAAACAGCGCGGGAACCAAGGCGATCGGAGGCGGCGTTTCGGTGCACCCCCAGGCCTTCATCCTCGTCGACGCCGAGGGACGGGCCCAGATCCTCACCCTCGAACCGGGGAAGGAATCGGCCCTGGCTCGCGCCATCGAACTCCTGCCGGCTCTCGCGGACCGCGTCATGGAGCGCGGCGAACGAATGCTGGGGCGCTCCGAAGAAGCCCCCTCGGAGGACGAAGACCCGGAAACGGGCGGCGACTGATTTGGACGCCTGGGCGCAGGTCTTCGCGCCGGTTGCGAACTCGCCGGTCGAACTCGCCGTGGGGATCGCGGCCCTGGGCGGGATCGTGCTTTTTCTGGCCCTGTGGCGAACCTCGCTGCGGCTGGGGTTCGCGCTCGCCGGCGACCCCGAAGCGGGTGGAAGCTTCACCGCCTGGGCCCGGCTCGGTCCCGTGCGCATCGACTGGCGCAAGCACTCCGGAGAGCCCGCCCGGTCGACGCTTCGGATCCTGGGAATCCGCCTGGGGCGCCGCCGGGTCAGCCGACCCCGCCGGAAGAAATCCGGGACCGCCCCGAAGCCCGCAAAGGCGAAGAACTCCTCGTCGGCCCGGGCGTACTTCCTGCGTCACTGGAACCTGGCCGAAGTCGGTTCTTTCGCATGGAAGCGACGTCGCGATATCCGGTTCTCGCCCCTGAAAGGCCGGGTCGAGTTCGGCTTTGCCGAACCCGAGCGCACGGGCGACGCCTATGGAGCACTTTGCGTGCTCACCGGGGTCATTCCCCCGCTCCGGGCGGATGCCGAGGGTTCCGTCCGGACCGCGGATTTCGCCCTCTCTCCCGACTGGTCCTTGAAAGACCGCCTGGCGGGTGATGCCCGGGCGGAGGTCCAGATCCGGGTGGTTCGCGCCGGAATCGCGAGCCTCTTTTTCCTCCTCACCCATTGGCACCCGGCCCGTCGCCGGTTCGCACTCCATGCCTAGAGTCGAATCTCTTCACTCCGGAGTCGCTTCCGCGACGGAATGCGTCGCCGGTCGAGCCGTCGCCTGCGGCTCCCAGGTGGTCGTACCGGTGGTGCGGATCGGTGCACGCATCGCGGGAGCCCACGCCTCCACCGCTTCGCCCACCTCGGCTGGGCTGGGCGGTTCCGGCTCCGCCGAATTCGTCGCCGCATGGATTCGCGGCCAGGACGGACGCGTCCAGTGGCTCCCGCGCGACCCCTCTCCACCCGAAAAGGCAAGCGACTGGCAGGAATGGCTGGCCCAGGAGACGGAACTCCAGGCCCAGATCGAAGCCGCCGCGCGCAAACTCGAACCCGAGACCTAGCGCCCGGCGATTGGAACCTCCTCCAGGCCGACCCCGAGTTCGAATTCTTGCCGAGAAAACCCGCCGTGGCGGTCATCGACTTCGAGAATCACGCCGTGGGTACCGACCTGTTTCGGGAGCGGCCTCCAGGCGATCGAGCCGTCCGCGGGGTCAATCTTCATACCGGCGGGCGCCTCGAGCAGCCGATACCGAAAGAACCGGTCGCGATCGGGGTCCTCCACGATCACGCGATAGCGGAAGACGCCGTCCTTTCCGATCGGACTCGGGGAGGACGAGATCCGGGGGGGCGAGTTCTCCAGGCTCCAACGACGCGAGACTTTCGGACGACTGGTCGCAACCCCGTCCGAGGCCACGACTTCCACCTGGATCTCATCGCCCCGCCGCAGACCGGTGAGCGGAAAGCGGGAGCCGGCCTCGTCGGATCGCTGCCCGTCGACGGTCCACCGGTATTCGTAGACCAGGGGGTCTCCGTCGAGATCGTCGGCCCGGACGATGGCTTCAATCGAACGCGCGGTGTCGAATCGCCCCGAACCGTCGAGCATGACCGCGTGAACGCGCGGCTCCCGGTTGGCGGGGAGAATCGCCTTGCGAACGGGCGCGCTCTCCCGGAGGCCGTCCCGCGCGATGACCATCACCTCGACAGAACTCCCGCGCGAATCCTCCGGAATATCGAAGCTTCGACCGCCCTGGGGCTGGCGCACTCCATCCAGTCGCCAGGTGAAGTCGAGAGCGACGTTGCCCTCGTCAACGGCCAGCACACCCAGCGTGACCTCGGCGACCACCCGGTCTCCAGGGCGAGGACGACTCGGAGAAAAGTCGATGCGCTCCACCCGGGGAACCTCTCGCACCGCCGCTTCCGGCTCCCTCGGGACCTCACCGGGGTTCTCCGCCGTTCCGCAGGCGAGTGCACCCAGAAACGCGACATGGACCCAGCAGCTCCGGCGGATCGCAACGTTCAACGCGAGTCCTCGGGATCCTCCACCAGGATCCATTCCAGGACCGGATAGGGAGATCCCCCGCCCGCGCGATAGCGAACCGGGTCTCCCTCGCGGTCGAGAATTTCCGAAAGCGCGAGCCGAACCCCCAGCGGATCTCGAATTTCCGTCGCGGGACCGAGTTTGAGGGTCGTCCGATTCACCTGCACGGTCAGCGCCGAAGGGTCCACCGAACGAAGAATCCCCTCGCCCCGCCGGCGCCCGTCGGCATCGGCCGTACTGGCGATCCCCCCCATGAGCAAAATCGCCGCAGCCACGCATCCGATCTTCCTGGCGTTCATCCGATAGTCCTCCGCCTATTTCCTACCTACCGGTCGCGCCATGACCGAACCTTGATCCCGCTACTCGAGGCGCTTCCCCCGTCAATATTTTCGATACTCGCGTCACTCGTGATCACCACGACCTTGTTCTTGCACCCCGAACCGCCTCCCTGGTTCAGGCAGCCCACGGAAACCCGGGGCCGGGTGGGCACCCCGTCACCGATCACCTTCCGCCGCTTGTCGTTGGCATCCCCGGGGTCGGTCTCGAAAAAACCCGTCCCGCATTCGAGATCGAATCGGTAGAGATAGGAATCTCCGGCGGAGGCACAAACCGCCTCGGTATTGGTCGGATCCGGGGGCACGAACGAAGCCGTAAAGACGTCGCCGAGAAATACAAGACTGTTGGTCAGGAATTTTTCGGAATCTCGACCGGTAATGAAGTAGCCCTGCTTGGTCGTTTTCATCTGGGAACAACTCATGGCGCCCGGACCGTTGAAATCGGCGAGATCCGACTCCGTCGCCGCATCCCCGATCGCATTCGGAGGCGTCTCGAACACGTCATGCGGATTGGGATCGCGGACCACGTAGTAGTGGTTGTTGTTGTCCGGATTGCCGTCGGCGTATTCAGACGCCGACCCCTTTGGGTTATTTCGCTCGCCCGAGCCAAATGCCAGGTGAAGCTCCGCCCCCTGGCGGACACCCGTCGGCGGAAAAAAGAAGCTGGGGTGTTGCACGGTGATATCGAAAGGCTGCCCCAGGGCCTCCGGCGGGGGCTCGGTACTCGCCGCCCCTCGGAAGAAAAGCCGAAACGGCCAGTTCGGCTGGGCGAGGTTTCCGTGGGCGGCACCGTTGTTCACCGGATCGTCTCCCGGAGCCCGAAGGACCCACTTCCAGACGTTCCCGCCCAGGTCGCCGATATACACGACGTCGGCAAACCCGTCGAAATCGAGATCGAAAACCGCCGGGGCGGAAGCGAAGGCGTACCGCATCTCGTCGAAGCCATACTGCACCCCCGCGATCGAGGTATCCGAAGAGGTAAAGACCTTCTTCGCCAGGACCTCTCCCGTCGTGATGTCCACGATATAGATTCCGCGACCTTCGGCGCTGAAGCCGGGCGCATCGGGCGTCTTGTACTCGATGTGGTTGGGATCTCCGTTGGCGTGGTACCCCGCCCCGAAGATGGCCACCCAGCGCTCGAATCCCAGGGGATTCGAATTCATGTCGGAGAGAACCCGAACCCGCGTGATGACCGGGTCGGACCACGTGTGTCCCATCCACGGAGTTTCGGAGGCCGACCCCGGGTTCGAAGCCTGGGCACAGTCGTCGCAGGGAAAACCCCAGAGGTAGCGCGGGTAGGCCGAAGACGACTGGCTGGCTCCGTCCACCGGTTCGGTGATATCGAGTGCGTAGTAGCTCTGGCCTCCGTCGCGAAGTCCGCCCATGAGAACGGTCCGCCACTGCTCTGGGCTCTTGACTCCCGAACCCAACGGCGGGGGATATCCCAGGGTGGGATCCGGGCTTCCCAGCGCCGTCGCCGAAACCACCGGGCGATACAACCAGACGTCCGCGGCCACCGGCGAAGCATCGACCGCCGATTGGGAGCGGGGAAAGGTCGTGTCCTTGGGGAAGTCTTTCACGATGTCGCGCACCGCATGGGGCATGAAGCCCATCAGTTCTTCGCCCGTGCCCACGTCGTAGCGAGGGGGCACCAGGTCCTCCGAGGTTTCCTGGCCACTCCCATCGAGGACCTTCGTGCGCCACGTGCCCGCATGAAACCCGTGGACAAAGCCGTCGTTGGCTCCCGCGTAGATCACCCGTGTTCGACCGCGGTGCGTGTTCGCGAAGACCCCGTAGGAGGATTCATTAATGGGCGCATTCGGCGAACCGACGACCAACGGATTGGAATGAAAGATGTCCCCGAGATAGACCTTTTCACCCGAATCGTTCACTCGCGGTACGCAGGGAGAAGACCCGAACTCGCAGCCTCGCAACAAGTCCACCAGGGCCACGGCCATGTCTCCGGACGTCGTGGAAGGAAGCGAGTCGTAGGGCGCATCCAGGTCGTCGATGCCCTCCCACAGGTTGAACGAAGCCGCGACGGCGGACTCCCCGCCGGGAGGAATCGAAAAAGTCGGCGGCGACGACAGGAAACCCGTCGCCCCGGACTCCCAGTAGAGCCTCCGCGCGTCCGGGTCGGGCAGTTCCTGCGCGGCATCCCAGTAGCCGTCCTCCGAAGTTCGGAGCAGGCCATTCGTCGCACAGGGAGGGGTCCCGGTCGCGTCGAGGCCGGCCGCACAGCGCCCGTCGGGCGTGATCACTTCACCCGAACCGCTAAACCCGAAGCTCTTCAGGTGCCCTTCCCAGAAAGCACTGTGCTGCTTGGGCAGGAAATAGGTGAAGAAAAAACTATCTCCGTGGGTCGTCCGACTCGAGGGCACCGTGGCCGACGTGAAGGCCTGGGCCTTCTCGATGATGTCGGTCACCTGGGTCACAATGGCCGTGGTCAACTCTTCCGCGTTGTTGCTCTGAAAGAAGAGTCCGTTCCCGACATCGGCGGTTTTCTGGAGAATCGCGTTCGCCTCACCCGCGGTGGTAAAGCCCACGGTATAGATGTCGAGCGTCTGGTCTCCCTCCAGGTCGCGCTGAAAATCATTCTCGTGCATGAACTTGGCGATATCGTCGAGATACCACGCCCGTTCATCGCTTCCCGACACCTCGTCGCCATTTTCGGGATCGGCGTTGTCCGGATTGTAATCTCCGATCAGGTCGTTCTTGAACGTCGTCTTACTCATGTTGTCAAAGTCATCTCGCGTGGGTTCTCCGTCGGTGATGACAATGACGAAGTTCTTCTGGCACGTGTACTGCGCCGGGGACTCCGGAATCAGGGAACTGTTGCTGCTGGTGTAACCGTTGGTCTTGATGTTGTACTCGGGAAATTCGGTCGCACCGTCTTTTCCGATCGCCGGGTTGGTTCGACTCTGGAAGTAGCGGTAGACGTTGTAGAGGGTTTCACCGAGTGGAGTCCACGACTCTCCTTCGAGTTCATCGATGAACCAGTCAATGGCCGTCGCCTGGGCCGGCGTGTAGTCATCGACGGGCACGGGCACCCAGCCGCCCTTGGGGTCGCTTCCACGATAGAACTTCGCCAGGCCAAAGCGAACGTCTCCCTCGGCGTTGACCTGGCATACGACCTCTCGAAGGACTTCCTTGGCCGCGGCGGTTCGCGAACGCCGATACTTCGAATAATCGGGAGGAAGATTCGGTCCCGCCGGGTCCGTCAAGCACGAGGAGCGCTGCCCGTTCGCCACCGCCGCAATTTCCGAGGCGTAGGCATCGGCCTCGTTGCTGAAGTACCAATTCAGGTAGCGCCCGTCCCACCGCGTTCGATTGCCTTCGGCTTCAACGACGGGATCAATGAAGATCTCCCGGGTATTTCCGCACGCCGTATAGGTGCCGGGCGGGATATAGCGGTCCCCGCTGCCGCACCCTCCCCAGCTGTAACTCCCGCGCACATAGTGCGTGGATTCCGAGAAGCAACCGCAGGAACTTTCCTCCTCGGGGTCGAAGGAGGGGTGCCACACGACGTGGTTCATGGAGCCCGAATTGTCGACCATGAGCACGACATTCGGAGCCACCGAGGTCTGGAAGAGATCGCTGTCGTCTGCTCCGGCCGCCGCCGTCACCGCCACGAACCCCAGGACGACCAGGGCCCTGGGAACCCGCGCCGCAATGCGAGCACTCCCCCGAGAGGTCACGAGACCACTAGCTTCCGAACGCATGACACCTCCGTGCCGTGGCCTGGATGCGGGAGACCCCTCCACCCGTCCCGGTCCCCTCGGTGCGAAGGTTCCAGACCGTGTAACGAAACACCGTGCCGCCAATTTCGGCACTGGTGACCAACTCGTCGCAGTCTTCGGCGATCCCGGCCATGCAAATCTCGTCCGTGGCCGCGGTGGCGTCGGCTCCGTAGAGCGCGCCGTTGGGGAGGGTCCCGGTGGGAATGGCCTGGCCAAGGCAATCTCCCGGGCCGATCACCGGGCTGAGGACCTCGGTTCGCAACACGTCCAGGCTCTCGGAGACTGCGGCATCCGCCGCATAGAACGCCGCTTGTGCCGCTCCCATGTAACCGGCGGCCTGGCGGTCCCGCGTCACGGTGTCCATGGAAGCCATCCCGACGACCCCGAGCAGGGCGAGCAGCAGCATGGTCACGAGCAGGGCAGCGCCCCGCTCGTGGCGGTCCTGGGCCGGAATTCGAGCCCGCACTTGGATGTCTTGCCCCCTCATCTACGACGACACGTTTCTGAGGCGGACCGTCGCCGTTTGTATGCGTCGACGAAATCCGTCTGGGCTCGAAACCGCGGTATCGCGATTCTCGGTGCGCTGGCCAGTGCCTGCGGCCAGGGGATTGCTGGGATCGACTCCGGCGGTTCGGCTCACGACGTTGAACCGGATCTCCCGGAGGTCCGCTCCATCCACCGCCTGGGACTGGTACGCGGTCCCCGGCACACCGCGCGTCTCACCGGGATCGTCCACCTGGCCGTCTCGATCGTCGTCGTAGTACCAGGCAAACTGCAGGTCTTCGACGCCCCGGGAGAGAAGAATTCCGTCACGCTCGAGTCGCGAGACCCCGCCCAGTTCGACGATTCGATACCCGTGGGCCGGAACCAGGCGAAGTTCGGCAGCCGCGGACGATCCCGAGCCGTTGTCGAGAGCCGCAACGAAGTCGATCGTGATCGATGCCGTCGACGGCACCGCGGTCACGAAGCCACAGGCAACGCCGCGCCCCGGGTTGGCGAGATCGACGAGAATCGCGCCACCGCCCACCTGGAAGTCGCTGTCATTGGCGCCGTCGCCGTCGGTGTCATAGGTCGCATTCCCATCGACCACCGTCTCGTTCACGGAGAGCGTGGCCACTCCGATGCTCGGCGACGTAAAGGTTTCGGCGGCCATGCGGAGTGCCGAGCGAGAACGATCCAAGGCCTGGCCTACCGGCTCGGGAGGAGAGCAACACGGGAGGATTGCGTCCGAGTCGCTCAGAAAGATCGTGTCTGGACCGTCGATTCGATCTACACCACAGGCCGCGGCCGACGACGGCACCATGTAACCGGCGTTGCGGATGTCCCTTTCGAGCAAGCTCGAAATCGCTCGCGCACTCTGCTGAACCTCGGAAACGTCGTCGATGACGACGTAGGTCCGATGCTGGTTCGTAAACGTGCGTAGGGCGAGAGTCGCCACGAGGCCCAAGGTGGCGAGCGCGACCATCAATTCGACGAGCGAAAAGCCAAGGCGTCTTCGTCTCAGCATCCGGCCGCTCCCCAGTTGTAACGTCGAGTCGCCAGGATCGACTCCTTCAAGGAGGTGACCTTGGCCTCCGGCCAGCGTACGCGTACTTCCACTTCGCGCAGGCATCCGGCGGCTCCCACCTCGCTGACCCTCCACGCGATGTCGTACGTCTTTTCAGACGACAGCCCCCCATCGGGCGTAGCGATCTGGGTGCTGACCGATGACGTCGCCCCTCCCCAGCCGGGATCCGTCCAGGTGCCCACCGCGCTGCCGAGGGCGGACCAGGGCAGGCGATGGGTCTGTTCGAGAAACGTGCGTGCGACGTGCGAGGCCTGGGTGGTATGACGGCCGGCTGCGCTTTGCTGAAGGGCGTGGAGCTGCAACACCGCCAGCCCCAGCAGCCCGAAAGCCAGGATCGCCATCGCGATCATCACTTCGATCAGGGTAAACCCGCTCGCGCGCTGGGTCCGCGCTTCCTTGAGACGCCGATTCTTCAAAGGGTCCACCCGCTTCCGTTCCAGGCGTGAACCCGAACGGCACCCAGCGGAGAAAGCACGACGGCATAGTCCCGGCGCTGGTTCGTCAGATAGATTCCCCCTGCGCCTTCTCCGGGTCGCCCCAGCGACGCGCACGTGGCCGGGGTGAAAAGGCGTGGCATCCCATCGGGAAGAAAGGCGATCCAGGTCGCCGTGTTGCTGGAAAGGCGCGAGGCATCGGTAAACGTCGATCCCGTCACCACGCTCGTCCCGGCAACCCCCTGGTCTTCGGGAGCCGAAACCCCGTTGGATTGCGCGGACGAGGTCCCCCACGCGACACCGCGTTCGAGAGAGACCCGGTGAACCGTTTCCCCGGCATCCACCTGGCAGTTCATCCCGGCCGCTGGCCCATCGTTCGCAACCACGATCGCAGCATCCGCGCCGAGCGCCTGCTGAAAAACGGCCAGGTGCACGCTACCCGTCCGCACCGATTCGGACCGGGCCATGTGAAGCGCGTCGGCTGCGGCGCGGGCGCTGCTCTTGATGTGGGCGTCCGCAAACCAGGGACGCACCTGGAGGGCAGCCGTTCCCAGCATCACCCCGATGACCGTCACGACCACCATGAATTCGATCATCGTCAAGCCGGCTCGCACCCGGTCCATGCCACAGACTCCTCGAGTAGCCGCCTCCACGACGGACGGGCCGATCGGGCCGCATCGCGACCCCACACCCCGCACTCTTCTCAATCGGATCGGGCGGGCGGAGACTGAAGCCCGGAACGCCGGAAAATCCGGGGCTTGCGGGCCCGATCCGCACGTCCTTGCGCAGGGGCCAACTTCATCGCGAGCCTGGGGGGCAGGGAGAGCGAAGAGCCCTTGCGACTCCCCTGGGGGCTGGCCTTACTCGGGCGAGACCAGGGCTTGCGCCGGTGCGCAAACCTCGCGCAACGCCACCTTCTGGTCCGCGTCGAGAGTTTCCAAACGCGTGGGCGGGACGCCCCGAACCAGGGCACTGGCCTCGCCAAGCCAGTCGCCCCCCGGAGCCGGAAGTTCGAAGAATTGCGCCACGCGCTCGAGTACCGGTCGCGGCTCCCTCACCAGGTCGTCGAAGGAAATCGTGAGCAGCCGGTCGGGCCCCAGGTCTTGCAGTCCCGCGATGCCCGCGGTGATCTGGTCGGACCAGTAGCGACCAAAATATTCGGGCGGAGGTCGCGATTCCAGCACGCGGAAGATCGCGTCGCCGTCCCGGGGAGCCGCGAGAAAATCGATGGGACCGAGTTCCGACGGCCGCGTCCCGTCGTCAAGGGGAGCATCGTAGATCAAGGAGATCGGCAACCGGTAGGCGTGATGCTCGCGCATCGAAAGAGCCACCTCCACGCCGCTCCGATGCAGGTGAACAAAACGCGCTTCGGGAAACGCCCGGACCAGGTCCGCTGCGTAGTGAACCGAAGAACCCGAACGCTCTATCCAGCACCGACGCCCGAGTTGCTCCCCGATCCACTCGAACAGGGCACGGTAATGCTCGACCGGCGGTTGCGATGGAAAATCCGCCGCGCGGGCCAGGAGCGCTTCGTTGAACGCGTCGGGACGATCGGTGATTCGCGGAACCAGGGTGACGAGGAGCCAGGGAAGTCGGTCGGCCCGGCCGTAGCTCGCTCCGGGCTCCCCAAAAGGATAGACCACCTCGCTGACATCGTAGCCCCGCCTCACAACGGCCGTGACGACGGGCTGCTCCGCGCCAATGAGTTCGGCGAATTCCCGGCCCGTGCAAGGCTCCGGAGAAAACCGTCGGGCCATGTCGAGCCCATTGAAGAACTCGGAGAGATTCAAGACATCCGGGTGGCGCGCCAACATGAGCGAGAGCAGCGTCGACCCGCATCGCCCCGAACCCACGACGAATCGATCCAAGCGCCCCTCCCTCCCGGTGGCTGGCCGAAAGAACTCCCTAGGAAGTCTTCGAAATGACACCCTCGGCAAACTGCTCGAGGGCGTTCACCTTCTGTTCGACAGTCTGGGTGTCCGGTTCGTAGGCATTTCGGAACCCGACGATCGCATGGGTGACCCCAATGTCTTCGAGGCGTTTCACACCGTCGACGGAGTAGGCGTCCATGGAGATCACGTGAACCTCGAAGGGTTCGCGGTCGCGGCCGTACTCCCGGCGATACGCGTTCAACCGTTCGAGGTACCCTTCCAACTCCTTGGCGTCCCCCCCAGCGTGCATCCAGCCGTCCCCGATCCGGGCCGCACGGCGAAGTGCAGGCTCGGCATGACCGCCGATCAGGATGGGAAGCGGGCGAGTGGGGACCGGGCACAACTTGATGCTGGGCAGGTCGTAGTACTTTCCGTGAAATTCGAAGTACTCCCCGGTGGAGAGCCCTCGAATGATGGCGATCATCTCGTCCATTCGCGGCCCACGCCCCTTCCACTCCTGCCCACAGACTTCGAAGTCTTCGGGCCAAGGACTGAGCCCCACCCCAAAGCCGAAGCGATTGTCGCTGAGGTAGGCGATCGAGGTCGCCTGCTTGGCCACCAGGACCGGATTCCGAATAGGAAGTTTCACGACGAAGGTGCTGAAGCGAAGCTTTTCGGTGACGGCCGCCAGGGCCGGGATCAGCGCAAAGGGTTCAATGAACGGCTTCCCGTCGAGAAATTCGCGGTTTCCGTCGGGCGTGTAGGGATACTTCGAATCGGAAATCTCCGGATAACAGATGCTGTCCGGGATCGACAAGGAATCCCATCCGGCCGCTTCGGCTGCGCGGACGAGTGGAAAAAAATGATGGGGGTCGCACATCGACTCCGCGTAGGTAAAGCGCATCGCACATCTCTCCTGGTTTGCGCGACGAGGCTAGCACTGCCACGCCGCCCCTCGGCACGCCGTGGGGTCAGAAACTGTAGGAAACTCCGAGGCTCCCGAAGAACGTCAACTTCCGGCCGCCTCGAGACTCGAGAACGGGCCCGTTCAGGTAGTCGAGAGTCAGTCGTGCCTGCAACCCCAGGGTCCCGACGATGGGAACGTTCAGCGTCGTATCCCCGAGAAATCGCCAGAGATCGAAATCGCCGGGGGGCACGGTAAAACTCAACCGTGACCCCCATGTGATCTTGTGGGGAAAGGTCAACGAATAGGTTCCGGTGGCCTGCAATACAAAATTCTGGTCGACCTTCCTTTCGCCGATGGTCGACAGCCGCTGATACTGGTAGCCAGCCCCCAGCTGGATGCTCGCGCTGTCCTTTTTCACGATTCGAGCATGCGGCCGGTTTCGATCGAGAAACTGGTAGCCCGGCCCCAGGGTCGTCGCCGATCGGAACCGAAGGCTCTGCTGCAGGTTTCGCTCGGCGGAGGTCGATCCGTAGCCGTAGAACTGGTCGCGCACGTAATAGCGATACTCGATCTGTCCGTATTGCCGGTTGGCATTGTTTTCCCCGTTCTCGATGCTGTAGAAGCCGGTCAATCCGATATCGAGATGATGCGGACGAGCGTCATAGGTGGCATTCAGATCGGCGGACACGGTGGCGACCTCGTCCTCTCCCACCGAGGCACTCACACCCAGGGAGACGCTCCCCGACCAGGGCCCCTCGTCTTCGTCCTCGGCGTCGCAGTCACAATCCACCGAGTCGTCTTTCGAAGCGACGCTCCCCGACGAATCTTCATCGGAACGCTTGATCAACTCGGCGCTGACCGCCTGGGCCCCCAGCAGCATCAAGAGGACGGTGATTGCAATTCTCGCCGGACGAATTCGCATGCGACGGCAGACTAGCCATCTTGCTACGGTCTTCGCCGCACCTTCGATACTGAAGGACGAGGCGCACGTGAGGTCCTCCCACTACTTGAGCCTCCCCGGGACCCGGACCCGTTGCTTCCTGATGGCCGTGCTCCTGCTCGCCTGCACCCCGGAAAGCCTTCCGACCCCCGAAACCGCAGACGACAACTTCGCAGGGTCCGAAATCTGCCGCGATTGCCACCCCGACGCCTTCACCGCCTGGGAGGGCTCTCACCACGAACGGGCGCTCGCCAAAGCGACCGGCGCGAATATCCTGGGGAATTTCGAGTCCGCCGAGTTCGAGGACGGGACCCGGCGCGCCCGGTTCACCCGAGACGGGGAAGACTTCTACGTGGAGGTGCCGGGCCCGGACGGCGCGTCGGATAGGCTCAAGGTCGCGTACGTCATCGGCGTCGACCCTCTCCAGCAACTCCTGGTCGAGCGACCGGAAGGGCAGTTCCAGGCCTTCCCCATCGCCTGGGACACCCGTGCCGGTCGCTGGTTCGCACTCCATGACGCGGGCACGGAAGCCGGCGACGCAGCGCCCGGAGACTGGCTTCACTGGACGGGAAGTGCGTTCAATGCCAACAGCATGTGCATCGAGTGCCACGCGACGAACGTCGATGTGGGCTACCGGCCGAGTTCCCGGAACTACCAAACGACCTGGTCCGAGGGAACGGTCTCCTGCGAAGCCTGCCACGGACCCCGCGCTCGCCACGCGGCCGATCCATTCAATGCGCCCTCCAACCGCACGGCACACGCCGAAGCCGCCCCCGAGGACCGCGATCGCATTGCCCAGCGGGCGGAACTCGAGACGTGCGGGCCCTGCCATTCGCGCCGCCGACGGATCCATGCCGTGCCCGCCCCGAGCGACTCCTTCCACGACCGCTATGCCACGGAACTGGTTCACGAAGGCCTCTACGCGGCCGACGGACAGATTGTCGACGAGGTCTACGTCCTGGGTTCCTTTCTCCAGAGCCGCATGTATGCCGAGGGCGTGCGTTGCACCCATTGCCACGACCCGCATACGCTGCAGCTCGTCGCCGAAGGCAACGACCTCTGTTCGAAGTGCCACGATGCGCGGTATGACAGCCGCTCTCACCACCATCACGAAGAAGGCTCTCCGGGTTCCCAATGCGTCGAATGTCACATGCGCGCGCGGACCTACATGCAGATCGATCCTCGCCGAGACCACGGCTTTCATCTGCCTCGACCCGACCAGAGCGTCGCGTTCGGGGTGCCCAACGCCTGCAACGCGTGCCACGCCGACCGCGACGCCACATGGGCGCGCGACCACGTCATCGCGCGATACGGTCCCCAGAGGCCCCATGACATTCATGCCACCGCCGCCTTCGCCGCGGATCGTTCCGGCAATGCGGATGCCGATCGTCTGCTGGGGGCCGCCTACGAGGACCCCGCAACGCCTCCGATCCTTCGGGCGACGGCTCTCGCTCGACTGGCCGCACGCGGACGCAGTCCGCTGGGAAGCCGCATCGCCATGGGCCTGGCCAGCGCCGATCCGATGTTGAGGGCGAGCGCCGCCGCCGCCACCGAAGGGCTCCCCCCCGCGGAGCGCTTTGAACTTCTGGCTCCCCAAATCTCCGACCCCTCGCGCAGCGTTCGGACCGAGATCGGGCGAATCCTGGGACCCCACGCGCTGCACGACCGAGAAAGGCCCCGAGCCGATTCGAACCCCGCCCTGCTCGCCGCCTGGAACGAGTACCTGGAGGTTCAGCGCTCCCTGGGAAACCAGCCCGGCGCCGAGATGAACCTCGCCATCGCGAACACCCAGGCGGGAAGAACCGATACGGCCGAAGACCATTACCTGCGGGCCCTGGAACTGGACGCCGACTTCCTCCCCGCCCGCTTCAACCTCGCCCTGCTCTACGACGGACAGGGCCGCAGCCAACAGGCCGAATCTCAACTCCGAGCGGCGCTCGACACCAACCCCGAACTCGGAGAGGCGTACTACTCCCTCGGCCTGCTGCTGGCCCGAGATCCCGCACGGCGCGAAGAAACCGCGAACGCTCTCGCCGAAGCCGCGAGAAAACTGCCCGACCGCCCCCGGGTCCAGTACAACGCGGGCCTCGCACACCAACGTCTCGGGCGAGCCGAGGCGGCCACGGTGTTCCTGGAGGAAGCCCTGCGCCTGGAGCCTGGCGAGGCCGACTTCCGAATCGCCCTGGCCATCCTGGCTGCCCAGCAAGGCCAGTGGAGCGAAGCGCGTTTCCATGCGCAGCAGTTTTCCCTCGAACACCCCGACGACGCGCGGGGCACGGCTCTTCGGCGGCAACTGCACCGGCCCGAGCCCTAGCCCCGCGAAAGCGGAAGGGTCCACCGGGTTTGGCTACGCTGCCGCGACTACTCCCTGGAGGCCCCATGTCCCGACGTGACCTGATTCGAATGACCGACGAAGAGGTCTCCCGCTACCTCGACGAAAACAAGACCCTCACCATCGTCTCCAACGGGCCCGACGGGCATCCCCACCCCATGCCCATGTGGTTTGCCCGCGATGACGACGGCCATATCCGAATGGGGACCTACCGCACCAGCCAGAAGATCAAGAACATCCAGCGAGACCCGAAAGTCACGCTGCTCTGCGAATCCGGAACCGAGTACGCGGAACTCCGCGGTGTGGTCATCTACGGCCACGCCGAAATTCTCGACGACTACGACCTTGTCGTCGATACGATGCTCCGCGCCAGCGGACAGGCCGACGGTTTGCCCGAGGACGCGGGCCAGGCGGATGCCATTCGAGAAGCCATGCGCGGCACGGCTTCGAAACGCTACGTGATCCGGATCCGGCCCGAGCGCGTGGTTTCCTGGGATCACTCGAAGCTGGGCGGAACCTACTAGCGAGCGGGTCGCCCGGATTCTATTCCGGGCGCAGCTTGTAGCGGATCGGCAACTTCTTCACGCCGCCCACCAACGCCGAGTGAAGCCGCTCGACCGGGCCCGTGAGCTCGATTTCCTCGATGCGGGGCAACAGGTATTTGTACGCGACGCACATCTCGAGTCGTGCCAGGTGGGCTCCCAGGCAGAAGTGCTCACCCACACCAAAGCCCAGGTGCCGGTTCGGAATACGATCGATCTGGAACGAGAACGGATCGTCGAAGACCTCCTCGTCGCGATTGGCCGACGCGTAGAAGAGTCCCAGGATATCTCCCTCGCGAATGGCGTGGCCGCGGATCTCGGTATCCGCCGTCGCCGTCCGAGCAAAATGGATGATCGGCGAGGTCCACCGAACCACCTCTTCTACCGCGGCAGGCAATAACTCGGGCTCTCCCTGGAGTTTTCGCAACTGGTCCTGGTGCTCGATGAACGCGAGCATTCCCCCGCTGGTGCCGTTCCGGGTCGTCTCGTTTCCGGCGATCACGATGATCATGCACCACGCCAGCACGTCCATCATCTCGAGCTTCTTGCCGTCGACTTCAACTTCGGTGAAGAGAGTGACCAGGTCGTCTTCGGGCTTCTTCTTCTTCTCTTCCACCATTTGGCTGAAATAGGTGAAGAGTTCCGTCATGGCTCCCGTCGCCGTCTCGGTCGACGTCTGACCCTCCACCTGGAAATCCGGGTCACCGGCACCGATGATGCGATTCGTCCAGTCGAAGAGAAGATTCCAATCCGATTTCGGTACGCCCAGAAGCCAGGCAATCACGGCGATGGGCAACGGGGCCGAAACCTCGGCGACGAAATCGCATTCGCCGTGATCCTTGTCTTTCACGAGGGCATCGACGATCTCCTTGCCGATCTGCTCGATCGGATCATGGATTCGCTTCAAGGCCCGGGGAGTAAAGCGCTTGCTCACCAACTGCCGATAGATCCCGTGCTTTGGCGGGTCGAGCTGAATCAGGGTCGGCGGAAATCCAAGCGCCTCGCTGTTTTGTTCGGGCAGATGACTGACCACCGTGCGCGGATTGCTGACGAAGAGTTCCGGCTGCTTCGAAATGGCGGTGATGTCGGAGTGCTTGGTGATCGCCCAGAAGGGAGGGCCCTCGTCCTGCTCCCACCGGTAGACCGGCGCCTCCCGTCGCAGTCGCGTCCAGATCTCGTGCGGATATCCGTACTGGGCATAGTGCTCGGGATGAACCAGGTTGAAATCTTCGTAGGCCGGGGCTCCGCTGGACATGAGCTTCCTCGAGGTTGGAAGAGCGCGGTGGCCAGTCTACCGGATTGTCGCGGGCCCTACCTCAAGAATCCCCGCCGGGACCCCCGCGGCTCGCCAGGAGCGGAAAGAGACCGCGTCCCAGCCCTTTCTCATCGTGCCCCGGGGTCTCGCCGAGCGACGAAACCGGCGGGGTGAACGCGCTATCCTCTCGCTACATGCTGGACGAGCGCGATGCCCTGCCCGTCCGTGGACCTTTCCATGAGCGAATCGAACCCGACCACACCGCACGCCATCGACGCTCTCGGGCGGAACCTGCGCGATCTACGAATCTCCGTCACGGATCGTTGCAATTTCCGCTGCCCCTACTGCATGCCCGAAGAGATCTACGGGGAGAGCTATCGATTTCTCCCGAAACCCCAACTCCTCACCTTCGAGGAAATCCACCGACTGGCTCGCCTCTTCGTGGAGTCCGGCGTCGAAAAGATCCGGATTACCGGCGGCGAACCGCTCTTGCGACACGGCCTCCCCTCGCTCATCGCCCAAATCGCAACCCTGCCGGGGGTGCGCGATATCGCCCTCACCACGAACGGCGTCCTGCTGGCACGCCAGGCCGCGGACCTGGCCGAGGCCGGGCTTCAACGGGTGACCGTGAGTCTCGACAGCCATGAGCCCGATGTCTTTCGGCGAATGAGCGGACGGTCGTTCGCACCCGACGCCGTCTTCGAAGGCATCGACGCCGCCGAGGCCGCGGGCCTCGGACCGATCAAGATCAACTGCGTGGTGCAACGCGGTGTCAACGACCACCAGGTCGTCGAACTCGCCGAGACCTTCAAGGGGACCGGCCGGATCCTCCGTTTCATCGAGTACATGGACGTGGGAACGCTGAACCAGTGGGACCTGGGCGACGTCGTCCCGGCCGAAGACATCCGCGAGCGGATCGATGCACGCTACCCCCTGGAAGAAGTGCCGCCCTCCTATTCGGGCGAAGTCGCCACGCGATTCCGATACCGGGATGGCTCAGGAGAGATCGGGATCATCTCCTCGGTCACAAGACCCTTTTGCGGAGCGTGCACGCGAGCCCGCTTGACCACCGAAGGCCGACTGGTCACCTGCCTCTTTGCCGCGGGCGGCGAGGACTTGCGTACGCCGCTCCGGGAGGGAGCCTCGGATTCCGAACTACTGGCGAGGATCGCCGGAACCTGGTCTCGCCGCACGGACCGCTACTCCGAAGAACGCTCGCACCGGTCCAGCACCGGCCCCGGTGAACGCCCTCCGCGAAAAATGGAGATGTACGAGATCGGGGGCTAGAGGTCGTTTCGCGGGTGAAGGGTCTCCGAATCGATCGGAGGCACGGGTCATGGAGGGATCGATGGCGATACGGATTCCCTATCTCTGGGTCGATCACCGACCGAGACTGGAGTTCTATGTGCGCCATGGTCTCCTGGCCCAGTCTCCGACCGACGCGCAACTCGCCAAGGCCTTTGACGAGATGAAGACCCAGGTCGGCATCCTGGGCCAACTCATCTACTACGCAAAGAATCCCAGGATGATCTTCCCCTCGGCCGCAAAGCGGGAATTCGTCGACAACCCCCGGGTGACGGGGGACTCTCGCCCGACCGAGGACGTTTCAGGCACTGTTCAACAGCAGAGAGCCGCCCAGGCCCCGCTGGATCGTTTCCTCTTCTGGCTCTTCCTCTTTGCCCCCGCTCGTCTCGCCGCAAAAAGCGTCTGCAACCCCTGGGAACTGATTCCTTCGGCCGGCCTCAACACGCCCGCCGGTTGCCTGATCGCTCATATTCTCCAGACGCCTCATCCCTCTCCCGCGCTCTGGGATCTCCAGGTGATCCACCCCGACGAAGGGGCCCTCGATCGCCTGGAACGTCACGTCGACGATGCACTCCTCGGCCGATCCACCTCCGCACGGATCAATCGAGCGCTTGGAAGTCGCCCCCGGCAGTTCGAAGAGTTGAAGGAACTGATTCCCCGCGTGCACCGCTTCGACTATCCGCCGCAGCCCGACGGCACCGAGGAGAAATTTCTCTCGCTGGTAGGATTCCTGCGCTACGCCAGCGAACTCTAGATCCGAGGACCTTTTTCCTTCCGCATCCCGGAAGGCCTCGACGACGCCGAGAACCCTGCGGCCGGGTGGTACACTGCACGAGCTCGCTCGTCTCAACCCACAAGGAGAAGTTCGTGGAAGTCCCCCTCCTGGTGAACGACTTTCTTCGCCGCGCCGTACAACTCTATCCGAACAAAACGGCGATCGTTGACGGTTCACGCCGCTTCTCCTACTCCCAATTCCAGGAACGCGTCAATCGGCTATCGAATGCCCTCCTCGAACTCGGCGTTCGCCCCGGAGACCGGGTCTGCATCCTGAGTCCGAATTCACACTACTTCCTCGAGAGCTTTTTCGGCACCAGCCAGATTGGGGCGGTTCTCGTTCCCTTGAATTACCGATTGGTCGCCGCGGACCACGCCTACATCCTCGATCACGCCGGCGTTCGCGTCGTGCTTGCCGACGCCGAGTACGCCCGGATGGTGGACGAAATCCGTGACCAACTGCCCACGGTCGAGCACTTCGTTTCCGCGGGAACAAGCGACGGGCCCCTGCCGGAAAACTGGGCGGACTGGGACCCATGGGTTGAGACGGCCTCTCCAATGCCCCCCCCACCCCCCGAACTCTCTGAAAACGACCTGGTCTCGATCAACTACACCTCGGGAACGACAGCCCGGCCCAAGGGCGTGATGCTCACGCACCGAAACTTCGTACTGAACGCCTACAACCTGATCGCCCACCTGGGGATTCGTCACGACGATGTCGAACTCTGGACGCTCCCACTCTTCCACTGCAACGGTTGGGGCGGCGTCTACGCGCTCACCGGGCTGGGCGGAACCCACATCATTCTTCGCGATATCGACGCCGCGCGGATCTTCGAACTCATCCAAGAAGAGAAGGTCACGTTCGCATGCATGGCCCCGGCCGTGCTTCGCACCATTCTCGACCACCCCGGCGAAGAAGCCAAGCGCGTCGAAACCCGCCCCCGCTTCACCGTCGCGGGCGCCCCTCCGCCCGCCGCCTTCATCGAACGCCTCGAAACCGAACTGGGCTGGGAGTTCATCCAGATCTACGGCCTCACCGAAACGGCCCCCCTCCTCACGGTTTCCAAGCCCGACCACGAAACCGAGGCCACCGACTGGACCCGCCGGTCCCGGGCGGGCGTCCCTGGACTGGGCGTCGAAATCGAAGTTCGCGACGAGAACGACCAACCCGTCCCCCGGGATGGCGAGACCGTGGGCGAGATCTGCGTGCGCTCGAACGTCGTCTTCGCGGGTTACTGGGAGCAGCCGGATCAGACCGCCGAAGCCATTCGGGACGGCTGGTTCCACACCGGCGATCTCGCGGTTTGGGATGAAAGCGCGAGTCTTCACATCGTGGACCGAAAGAAGGATGTGATCATTTCCGGGGGCGAAAACATCAGTTCACCTGAAATCGAGGACGCCCTCTACCAGCACCCCGCCGTCCTGGAGTGTGCCGTCATCGGCGTCCCCGACGAAAAATGGGGCGAAACGCCCAAGGCCCTGGTCGTCCTGCGACCCGGGGAAGCGGCCGACGAACCGGCTCTCATCGCGTTCTGCCGAGAGCGCCTGGCGCACTTCAAGTGCCCGACTTCGGTCGAACTCGTCGACGAATTACCCCGCACGGCGACGGGAAAGCTTCAGAAATTTCGCCTACGCGAGAAGTACTGGGACGAGGGTTCTCGCCGCATCCACTGAGCCGACTGGGGGCGTTCGGACTCTTCTGGGCACACGCGCACCGATGTGCCTTCTCGTACGAGACGCCTTCGACGCGCCGTCCTTGGCCCGACCCAAGGGGGCGGGATAGAATCGGGGCATGATTCAGGTCGAAGTCACCGGGTTTATCGACGCTCCGCGGGAAAAGGTCTGGGAGGTCTATACCGACCACGCCACCTTCTGGTCGTTCATGGGCCCCGCCACGATCGAGCGTCCGGGCGACGAGGAGCCCAACGGCACGGGGTGCATCCGAGTGCTCGGCCCCGGACGCTTTGCGGCCCGGGAAGAAATTCTCGTTTTCGAGCCTCCCGCGCGCTTGACCTACCGGGTACTCGAAGGAAGCACCCCGATCGCCGACCACCTGGGCGAAGTCTTCTTCGAAGAAGATGGCCGCGGAACGCGGATTCTATGGCGGGCCCGCTTCCGGTGTACCCTCCCCGGATTGGGCTTCGGGATGCGACTCCTGGTTCGCCGCGTCTTTACCCGGGCGATCCGAAATCTCGAACGACAGTTTCCCGGACCGGCCTGACCGGCGAGAGAGGACCCCCATGCCGCTTCCGATCATATCCGCCGATTCCCACATCACGGAACCGGCGGGAACCTATCTCGACCACATCGATCCGGCTTTTCGCGAACGCGCGCCCCGCCTCGTAAACCACGAAAAGGCCGGGGACATCTTCGTGATCGACGGAATGCCGCGCCCGGTGCCCATGGGCCTCGTCGCCGCCGCGGGAAAGCCGACCGAAGAGATCCGGGTGACGGGCGCCCGGTTCGAGGATCTGCATCGGGGCGGCTGGGATCCCGCCGCGCGCGCATCGGAACAGGAACGCGACGGCGTCGCCGCCGAGGTGCTCTACCCGAGCGTGGGAATGGTGATTTGCAACCACCCCGACCTCGACTACAAGAAAGCCTGCTTCGACGCCTATAACCGTTGGATCGCGGAGTATTGCGACTATCAACCCGAGCGCCTGCTGGGGTGCGGACAGACCGCCATGCGAACCCCCGAGGAGGGCATCGCCGACCTCGAAGCCATTGCCGCGGCGGGACTCCGCGGGGTCATGATGCCCGGCCACCCGGGAGTGGAGGACTACGACTCGCCTCGCTATGACGGCTTCTGGGAAGCGGCCATCGATATCGGCCTCCCGCTTTCTTTCCATATTCTCACGACGCGCGAAGAAAAGGCCCGCGGCCCGAAGATGAATGCCTTCCTGGCCGTCGTTCGGGGCTGCCAGGACATCATGGGAACCCTCATCCTCGGGGGCGTCTTCGAGAGGCACCCGAAACTCAAGGTCGTCTGCGTCGAAGCCGACGCCGGGTGGGTCCCCCACTACATGTACCGGATGGACCACGCCTACAAGCGCCACCGCAACTGGCTTCCGCCCGGGCAGGAACTCTCCAAGCTCCCCTCGGAGTACTTTGCCCAAAACATCTACACCACCTTCCAAGACGACTGGGTCGCCTTCAAGACCGCGCACCTCATGAACTGGAAGCGACTACTGTGGGCCAACGATTTCCCCCACAGCGACTCGACGTGGCCGGACTCCCAGGCCATGCTCGCCGAGCACGGGGCCCACCTGGACGACGAGCAACGCGAGCACATCTTGAGTCGCAACGCCGCCGGCCTCTACGGAATCGACCTCTCGACCCTGCAATAGCCGACCCCAGGAGACCCCTCTCGTGAACCAGCGACGCTTCAGCGCAGACGAACTGCTCGCCTCCCACGAGTACGCAGAGCCCCAACGCGAGGCCGGCTTTCTGCTCCACGGCGGCCTGGATGCCACGGGCCACTACATCCCGCCGCGTTCGCTCCACCGCCCGCGCGCCATCCGGGCCTGGACGGAGGGGCTGCACGAGCGCGGCGGCGCGCCTCTCGCCGCGGATGCTTCGCTCCTCGGGGGAATTCGCTGCCCCAATGCGGGCCAGATGAAACTCCTGCTGGAGGAGGGACTGGGCCAGACCTTCTGGAACACGCTCACGATCACCGGGCACATCGAAGCCCGGGGGCGCATCCTGGCAGACATCCAGTTCCCCGACTTCCAGGCGGCCGTCGTTCAGGACGTCTCGGAGATGGCCGTGGGACATCTCGCTGGCGGACTCCTTCGGGCCCACGGGCTCGACGAAGGAGGCGAACCCGACCAGGGGATCGGGGGGCACGACGTCATGTGGTTCGCCCTACGCGATCTCGCCTTTGGAGAGACTTCCTACGCGGCCCCCGAAATCCCGGAGAACATCGCCCGCCCGGACGCCGGCACCCGCCGTTGGCCCGAGATCGCGGAACCGATCGAACAGACCCTTGGCCTGCTCCTGAATCTTCTCCTGATCGAATTCCGAGCCGAACTCGGTTTCCAGCTTTCCGAGGACCTGCTTCGGGACCCGGAACTCTTCACGGACCGCCGCGAACAGGCACTGAAAGCCGCCGAACTGGTGGGCCGGATTCGCGAGGACGAAAAAATCCACGTGGAGTCTCTCCGCGTGATCCTGGGAGAAATCCGCAGCCTCGACTTCCGAACGGATTCAGACAGGACGCTCTCCGGCGCGGAGATGATCGATCCCTTCTGGAACGCGATCGTCACCTGGGCCACGGTCGAGCAACCGCTTGAAAACGCGCGGCGGCAACGCGAGATGCTCACCGGGAGGATTCTCGAGCACCCAAACGGTGAGGCCCTGCTGGAACGGTTCGAAGCCCTCGGTGAATGGATCGAGGAATCGCCGAAAGCCAGCGGCTAGGCCCGGTCGGGTACGCCCCGGCGGTCTCGCCGAACGCGATTCAGGGAAGCGTTCCCGTGCGCGGTACGGGCTCGAAGGCCCCGTGCCGGCGCGCCGACGCCAACTCCAACCCCCGCAAGAGCACGTTGCGCAGGTCACGGGGGTCAATGACCTCGTCGAAGGCCATGGTGTTGGCCACGCCGTAGGGGCCAGAGCCTTCGGCTTCTTCGACCTCGGCCTGCACTTCGGCGTCGAGTTTCGAAGCCGCTCCTCCGCTTCGCGCGGGCATCGCTCCCAGGGAAACCCCGGGCAGCGCGATGGAAAGCGTCTGGTCATCGAACGGGTTCATCGCCATGAGCGAACTCCCAAAACCAAATGCCTTCCTCAGGGTCACGGAAAACTTCGGTGTGCGCAGGCGATGCTGTGCGGCAAACATGCGCGCCGCCGCCCGAAGAGCCCCGGCCTGCTCGGCCTGGGTGCCCGCCATCACGCCGGGGTTGTCCGCCAGGAAAACAACGGGCAGGTGGAACGCGCCCGCGATCTCGATGAAGCGGCTTCCCTTGATCGCCGCATCGGAATCCACGGCTCCTCCCCGAACGGACGGATCGTTGGCAACCACGGCCACCGCGTGCCCCCCGAGAAAGGCCAGGGAAGTGACCATCGCCGGCCCGAAAGCCGGTTGAATTTCCATCACGCTGTCTCGATCGCAGAGACGCTCAATCAGGGTGCGCATGGGATACGGGCGGCGGTCATCGGGGGGAAGAATCTCGAGGATGTCGTCCAGCGACCGTTCCGCAGTGTCCTCGCCCTCGAGTCGCGGGGGGGCCTGCCAGGCGTTGGACGGAAAGAACGAGAGGTAGCGTCGCGCGATGGCCAGGGCAGCCGCCTCGCTCTCCGCGCGGTTGTGCGCCACTCCGCTGGCATCCACGTGTACGGCGGTACCGCCGAGTTCTTCCTTGGTCACCTTCTGCCCGATCGCGGCTTCGACCAGCGGGGGGCCAGCGGAAAAGAGCGAAGCCCCCTCGACCATGACGGTGAAATCCATGAGAGGGGCCGTGAGAGCGCCATGGCCCGCAGAGGCTCCCATGACGAGGCACACCGTCGGCACGCAACCGGAGAGGTCGGCCAGGAATTGCAGGTCGTTCGGCCCCCGACCCCGGGGACGCAAGGCATTCGTGAGCCGGTGCCCCGCTCCTTCGAGCATCATGACGAGCGGGAGCCGCTCCTGGGCTGCCCACTGGGCGAGTCGAACACGCTTGTCGGCAGCGCCGGGACCAATCGATCCACCCAGCACGGTGAAATCTTCCGCGCCGACCAGGACCGGGCGCCCGTCGATACGACCGACGCCGGCCACGAGAGCATCGGCCGGCGTAGGCGGGCCGCCCGCCTCGCGAACACCCCCGACGAGGGTTCCGAGCTCCAGGAACGAACCCGGATCCAGCAGGGCATCGATTCGGGCGCGCGCGTCGAGGCGGCCCCCCTGGTGCTGGCGATCGAGTTTCTCCGGGCCGCCCATGGCGCGAGCCACGCCACGACGGCGCTCGAGGTCGGCCAACAGGCTCTTCCAGCCGCCCTCTTCCTTCGAATCGTTTCCGGCCATTCGCGTTCTCCCTCTTCGCCGACATCAACGGCAAAGACTGGATTCACGGTAGCCAGAATCCGTGGACTTGCCCGCCTCGACACGTCTATGCTTTGACCGAACCCGAAACGAACCCCGGAGCGTCCCCATGTCGCAGACAGCCCTCGACGGACTTCGCGTTCTCGAAATCGGTCAGCACGTCGCCGTGCCCTACTGCACGAGACTACTCGCCGACCTGGGCGCTGACGTGATCAAGGTCGAGCGCCCCGGAGGCGACCCGCTGCGCCAATGGGGCCCCTTTCCCGGAGACACGCCCGACCCGGAAAAGGCCACTCTCTTCCACGTACTCAATCGCAACAAGCGCGGGCTGGTGCTGGATCTTGCCCAGCCGAGCGCACGCGATCGGGTTCTCGCGCTCGTGGGGGAAGCCGACCTGGTGGTCGACGGACTCCGCCCTGGAAAACTCGCCGAATGGGGCCTGGATGCCCCGGCCTTCGAGAGCGCCAATCCCCAGCTTGCCCGCGTCCAGGTCTCCGGATTTGGACAGGAGGGCCCCTACCGGGACTGGCCCGCACTGGACCTCGTCGTCCAGGCCGCGGGCGCCTGGGTATCCGGCCACGGGGTGCCCGATTCGAAACCCATGCGCGTCGGCGGCCGGCTCCCGGAATTCCTGGCGGGATCCTACGCCGCGACGGCGAGCCTCGCGGCGGTCCTGTCCGCGCGGCAGCAGGGCCGCGCCGCGTACGTCGATCTCTCGATGATGGAGTGCCTCGTCGGAAGCCTGCCGTACCCGATGGTCCATCGGCACGCCCTCGAAAGCCTCGGACTGCCCGCACCCGAGGTCCGCTACAACCCGCTTCCGGGCATTCTTCGATGCCGCGACGGCTGGGTCGGGGTCAATGCGCTCACGCCTCCCCAGTGGGAACTCGCGTGCATCCTGCTCGACGTGCCCCAATTCGTCGATCGCCTGGACGAGGTCGGGGACAGCCACGAGGCCTACCGGGAATTCATCGAAGCCACCCAGCCCTGGTTGGCCCAACAGGATGTCGCCACGGTGGCGGCAAAAGCGCGCGAACTTCGAATTCCCGTCACGCCCATCGGCAACGGCCAGAGCCTCCTGGACTCGGAACAACTGCGCGCCCGGAATTTCTTCGTCGAGGGCGCACTCGGCGGCTACGAGGAGCCCGGTTTTCCGTACCGGATGAGCGGCACTCCGCTGACGCGGCGCCACCCTGCGCCGCGCCTCGATTCCGGGGACACGGAAATCACCTGGGAGCCGCGAGCCGCGGCGGCACTCGGCGTGGAACTGGGAAGCGCTCCCCACAAGAACCGGCCTCTCGAAGGGCTCCGCGTCCTCGATCTCGGAGCGTTCTGGGCGGCCCCCTACGCCGGGATGTACCTGGCCGGGCTCGGCGCCGAGGTGACGAAGATCGAATCGCCCACCCGACCCGACGCCTTCCGTTTCATCGCCAGCTCGCTCGAGGCCGGGGAGTTCTGGTACGAGTGCGGACCGCTCTTCCAGGCCACCAACCTGGGAAAGCAGGGACTCACCCTCGACCTCTCCCGCGAGGAGGGACGCGACCTGCTGCGGCAACTCGTCGCAGAGTCCGACGTGGTTCTCGAGAATTTCTCGCCCCGGGTCATGGAAAACTGGGGATTCGACGATGCGGGGCTCCGCGCGATTCGGCCGGACCTCGTCGTGGTAAGGACCCCGGGGTTCGGCCTCGAGGGGCCGTGGCGAGACGCCCTCGGATGGGCTCTCGTCATCGAACAGGCCGCTGGAATGTCGTGGCTCGTCGGCGACCCGAAGGAGAATCCACCGCGCAATCCAGGCGGGTTCTTCGATCCGGCCGTGGGGATGCACCTCGCGCTCACCATCCAGGCCGCCCTGGCCCACCGGCGTCGCACGGGCGAAGGCCAGTGCATCGAAATCGCGCAACTCGAACTCGGGGCCAGCATGATGGCCGAATCCGTCATCGACTGTTCGCTCAATGGCCGCGTGCAACAACGCGCCGGAAACCGCGCGCGCGACTTCGCACCCCAGGGTGTCTACGCGGGTTCGGACGACGAGTGGGTCGCGATCGCGGCGCCCGACCCCGAGCAGTGGGAAGCGCTGATCGAGACCCTGGGAAAGCCCGCGTGGACCCAGGACGCGCAGTACCAAACCGCCGAAGGACGCGTTGCAGCCAGTGACTCCCTCGACGAACGACTCGCCTCGGAAATCCGCCAGCACGCCGCGACCCCGCTGGCCGAGCAACTCCGCGCGGCGGGGGTTCCGGCAGCCACGGTGTTGGTCTCCTCGGGGATGTACGCCGATCCCCAACTGGTGGCCCGGGGCTACTTCCAGGCCCTCGACCACCCGGTAAGCGGCGAACGGCGCTACCCGACCTGGCCCATGGACTCGTCGTTCCTCCCTCGGGCCGTCCACCGCTGCATGGCTCCGACCCTCGGGCAAGACAACGAATCGATCCTTTCCGAGCGACTCGGCCTCAGCCAGGAATCCATCGCCGAACTTCGCGAGAAGGGTATCATCGCGGAGCGCCTGGCTACCCCGTAGCGGCATACGCCGCTCGCAAGGAAACCCGATACCGATGGTCGAAAGATCGAAGCGCCCTCAAGCCGGCGTGACGCGCGACGCGCAATTTTTCTGGGACGGAGTTCGCGAAGGGCAACTTCTCATTCAACGCTGCAGCGACTGCCAGGTTCTCCGTCATCCCCCCGGACCGATGTGCTCTCAGTGCGGCAGCCTCGAATGGGACACCGTCGAAGCAAGCGGACGGGGAGTCGTCTACAGCTTCGTCATCACCCACCATCCGCCGATCCCCCCTTTCGAGTACCCCCACCCGATCGCCCTGGTCGAACTCGAGGAAGGCACTCGATTCGTCGCCGACCTCGTTGGAATCGCCCCCGAAGCGGTAACCATCGGCATGCCCGTACAGGTCGAATTTCACGAACCCGATGGCGAAACACGGCTTCCCTGTTTCCGCCCGACGACCGGATCGAAGGACTGAAACCATGACGCGTACCTTGCACGACAAAGCGGCGATCGCGGGCATCGGAGCCACCGAGTTCTCGAAAGATTCCGGTCGCAGCGAACTGCGCCTCGCGGTGGAAGCCATTGGAGCCGCCCTCGACGACGCCGGACTCCGTCCCCAGGACGTCGATGGCATGTCGGTCTTCACCATGGAGAACAATCCGGAGATCGAAGTCTTCCGGCAGATCGGCGGCCATGAACTCAAGTTCTTCAGCCGCATCCACTACGGGGGGGGCGCCGCCTGCGCCACGATCCACCAGGCCGCCATGGCCATCGCCACCGGCGTCGCCGAGTGCGTCGTCTGTTACCGGGCGATGAACGAGCGCTCGGGACATCGCTTCGGGACCGGGGTCCAGGGACTGCAACCCGCCGCCACCACCGAGAGTTCCCACTACGGCTGGTATGCCCCCTATGGCCTGCTGACACCCGCTTCCTGGGTGGCCATGTTTGCCCAGCGCTACATGTACGAAACCGGGGCGACCACCGAAGCCTTCGGCCACGTGGCCGTGGCGGATCGCAAGCACGCAGCCAACAACCCCGCCGCCTGGTTCTACGAACGGCCGATCACCCTGGAAGACCACCAGGATTCGCGCTGGATCGTCGACCCCTTGCGACTTCTCGATTGCTGCCAGGAGAGCGACGGGGCCGTCGCCATCGTCGTCACGACGGCCGAGCGCGCCCGCGACCTCAAATCCAAGCCGGCAATCATTCGCTCCGCCGCCCAGGGCGCGTGCGACGACCAACAGATGATGACGAGTTACTACCGCAAGGATCTCACCGGGATCCCGGAAATGGGACTCGTGGCACGACAGCTCTACGAATCGGCCCGACTCACCCCCAAGGACATCCAGATGGGGATCATCTACGACCACTTTACTCCGTTCGTGCTCTGCCAACTGGAAGAATTCGGCTTCTGCGAGCGCGGAGAAGCAAAAGATTTCGTCCAGGGAGGAAACATCGAGATCGGGGGGTCCTTCCCGATCAACACCCACGGTGGCCAATTGGGCGAGGCGTACATCCACGGTCTCAACGGCGTCGCCGAAGGAGTGCGGCAGATCCGCGGAAACTCGGTCAACCCCGTTCCCGACGTCGAACACGTGCTGGTCACGGCGGGGACCGGCGTCCCCACCAGCGGACTGATTCTCGGGGCCGCCTAGGCGACGATCGCCCTCGCCTTTTTCTATTTTCTATTCGGGGTGGAAGCAGTTGCGGTCGCCGTCGAAATCGACGCGACCGGAACGACCCACCTGCTCGTTTGCCGCAAACTCCTCGAGCAGGCCGCGATCTGCGGGCGTATGCGAGAGGAACCGTTCGCCGGATTCGAGGCGACCGAGAACGATTCCCGTCTCGGGGGCCCCTTCGCGGTCATAGACGACGGTGTAGCCGTCCACCCGCGCGGAACCGTGCGCCTCCTCCCGCACCGGGAGCGGATCCACCGGGGCGGAAACGACATCGGCGGGTTCCGCGACCCGCGCGGCCGGCTCGCGTGAAAGCACCGTCGCCGCGTGCTTCGTCAGGTACCACCCGTTTCCCGTGACCAGCCCCGTTGCGGCGTCTCCGGACCGCAAGCGCTCGACCATCGCTGCGAGGGAATGGATCGTGTAGGCATTGCCCGGCCCCCCGGCGTAGGGAAGTCCCCCGGTGACGGTAAACCCACGTGGATCCCCCTCGTCCAGGCCAAGCATGTCGCAGGCCACCTCCACCGCGACGGGGAAACAACTGTAGAAATCGAACGCACCCACTTCGTCCAACGCGACGCCCGCGGCGTCCAGCGCGCCCGTTGCTGCGCTCGAGAACCCCTCGGAACGATGAAGTTCGGGACGCTCGCTGACGTGCCAGACCGGTTCGTGGGCATTGGCGCCCCCCCGCCAGTACACCCATTTCTCTTCCGGAATTCCGCGCTTCCTGGCTTCTCCCGCGGACAGGACGAGCAGGGCAGCCGCCTGGTCGGTCACGAGAACCGAGTTCAAGTACTTTCGGTAAGGGTAGGAGATCATTCGGTTTTCCGGCGAAACCGCGGTCAACTCCTCGGGGCTGCGCTCCACGGGATACCAGGCATAGGGGTTCTCGGCGGCAATCTGGGTGAAGCGGCTCATGAGCTGCCCCATGGCCGCGTCATGCTCGGCCGGGGAGAGCCCCCGGTGAGCGCGAAGCGCGTTCTCCAGCAGGGGATAGATCGTCACCGGCAGGGCCAGGCCGTAGGTCTTCTCCGCCTCGCTCGTGCCGGGAATCAACGTCCCGAGTCGCTCGGGCTCGCCCTCGCCTCCCAGGGGCCAGTCGCGATCGAAGCCCTGGGCACGAGCCCTCATCGCCGTGCGCAACAGGTTCACCCCGAGGACCAGGGCCGATCGCGAACGCCCGGCCGCAATCGCACCCGCGATCTCGTTGGTCAGACGGCAGCCCATCTCTCCACCCAGTGCCGTTTGAACATTGCGTGTGGGCCGGGCACCGAAGCGTTCCGCAAGGAGCCCAGGCGCATTCTGGGGGTGCCATCCCAGGGGATCGACGAGACCCACCGTGTCGAGATCGGCCAGGGCTGTCATCGGCAACCCCGCGCTCTCGGCGGCCCTCCGTCCCGCAATTTCGACGGCCCCCACCGGGCCGAGGGCCTGCGCGAGATCATCCTCGTGCTGAAGCCACTGTCCCACTCCGACGAGAACCGGTTGCTGTTCGCGCGCCTGTGCATTGCTCATCTCGAAAGTCGCTCCCGAAGCCTCGTGGAAGCGGGAGACTAGGAACTCGCCTCGCCGCTGTCACGGATCCCCAGGGGTAGCCCTCCCTTGGATTCGGGCCATTCGCCGCGATCGCACTAGAATCCCGAACTTTCCCCGCGCGACTCTCATCGAACGGCGTGAATCACCGAGGAGGAAACACGTGCCGCGACCGACTTCCCAGCTTTCGACCGTGCTCGTGATGGCGCTGGTCTGGATGACGATGGGACTCGCAGGCAGCGCCTGGAATCCGGCGGCCGCAGGGCAAGACAACACCACCCTCG
>JAZAOF010000083.1:0-14624 GCA_036228265.1 Myxococcota bacterium
TTCCTCAGCGGGCTTTCGGCATTCGAGGCTCCAGAAATCCTGCGAATTCGAGACTACTTCGATGACCTGATCGAGAACGTTCTTTCCGCCGACGACCGGAGAAACTCGTACTCGATCAATGCCTACCACCTGGTTTGTGCCGGGGTCTACGATCTACTCCTGCGCCCGGAGTTGCTCGACTACGTCGAAGACCTGCTGGGTCCCGATTTCGCTTGCTGGGGCAACCATCTCTTCTGCAAGCTTCCGGGCGACCCGATGGAAGTTCCGTTGCACCAGGATGGAAGTTATTGGCCCATCACTCCCAGTCGCACCGTGACGGTTTGGCTAGCCCTTGACGATGCCGACGAAGAGAACGCCGCCATGGAGTTCGTACCGGGGAGTCACCGGGGCGGGGCTCTGCCCCACGAGGATCTCGCCCTCGATGGCACGCGCGTTCTCAAACGCCAGGTGGAGAACCCGGATCGTTTTGGGGACCGATTCACCAATGCTCTCCGGGCGGGCGAGATCTCGATTCATTCCGACATGCTTCTCCACGGCTCCGGACTCAATCGTTCCGATCGACGACGCGCGGGGATGACCTTTCGCTATGCGGCTGCAGAGGTCCGACCTTTGCCGGGCCACGAATATTGGTTCCAGCCTTCGGTGCATTGTCGCGGGACGCTTCCCGAGCATTGGCCCCACCGTCGCCGCCCAGCCGGGGAGAACCCCGAGAAACTCGCCGAATTCGTCGGGGACTTCGATGGAATCTCGCTGGCGGAGTCGCCGTAGTTCTCGTCGCGGATTCGAGGGGTCCAGTCGAATTGGGCTTTTCTCGAATTTCGCGCCCCTGGTTGACAGCGCGCCCTGATTCGTGCGAACACAGGCAGGCGAGAGGAGCCTCATGAGCACCCAATCCGAAGAAATTGTTCGGGTCGAGATCGAGGAGCGGATCGCGACGGTGACGCTGAATCGGCCCGAGCGTCGCAATGCACTTTCCCGCGCTCTGTATCGGCGCATTCCTGCTGTGCTCACGGAACTCGACCAGGACGACAAAGTGGAGATCCTGATCCTGACGGGCGCGGACCCGGCGTTTTGCGCCGGGGTCGACTTGAAGGAGTTGTCCGAGACGCCGCCCGGGGAAGGCGAAGAAGATGGACGGAATCCGTGGCGGGGGCCCATCCCGCCCCTCGAGAAGCCGCTGCTTGGGGCGATCAACGGCGCCGCGATCACGGGCGGACTCGAAGTGGCGCTGGCGTGTGACTTCCTCGTGGCGTCGGAGCGAGCGGCTTTTGCGGATACCCATGCGCGCGTGGGCATCATGCCCGGAGACGGTCTGACCGTCCGCCTCGCGGAGGCCGTGGGCCTGCGTCGCGCCAAGGAAATGAGCACGACGGGCAATTTTGTCCTGGCCGATGAGGCGGGGCGAATCGGCCTCGTCAACCATGTTGTCCCGCACGAGGAACTGTTGCCCTTCACGCGTTCGCTGGCCACGGACATCTTGTCGAACGACGCTTCGGGCGTGCGCCAGATGCTCTCCACCTACGACCAGGTTGCGGAGACGACCGCCGAAGAGGGCTGGAAGATCGAAGATCGAATCAGCCGGACCTGGCGCGGGGGCGACGTAGACGGCGAGGAAGTGGCGCGGAGGCGGGACCGCATCATGGAGCGCGGTCGAAAACAGATCTGAAGTGGGGCCCGGGGGTCGAGGCCTTTTCTGGGCAGGGGGATGTCCTCGGCGATAGTCTCTCGAAAAACTCGATCGGGGAGATCCATGACACCGAACGACGGAAAACAATGTCGCATCCAAGGCGCGGTGGCGCCTGGATTCGAGTCCGTGAAAAAAGTCTATGAGCGTGAACTGCAGGCGATGGCCGAGGAAAACACGCAACTCTGCGTCTACTACAAGGGCGAGAGAGTGGTCGACCTCTGGGCGTCGGTTACGAACGATCCGAAGTTTTCGGCGGATTCTCTCGTCAATGTCTTTAGCAGTGGCAAGAGCCTCGCGGCCATCGCCATGGCGTCACTCGTGGGAAGAGGCCTGCTCGACTACGAGGCCCGGGTGGTCGACTCCTGGCCGGAATTCGGGGCGAATGGAAAAGAAGACCTCACGGTCGCCGAGGTGATGCGCCACGAGGGCGGGATGGCGGCCTTTGACACGTCCATCGACCCCGAAGACCTGCTCACCGAGAACATCCAGGAGAATCGAGTCGGCCGGGTCATCGAGGGCCAACCGCTGCGGTATCGCACGGGGGGCCGGAGCAAGAGGGAATATCACGCCATCACCCGGGGTTGGATCTTGAACGAGATCTTTCGACGAGTGGACCCCGGGGGTCGAACCATCGGCGAGTTTCTGGAAGAAGAAATCCGGGGCCCGCTGGAAGCCGATGCGATTATCGGGGTGAAGGAAGCCGACCTGGATCGGATCTCCAGGATTTCGCCACTGGGTTTTGGCTTTCAGTTCCGCGAAAGCCTGAAGCCCAGGTTTGCGGGGAGAAAGATCACGCACGGTTTCTTCCAGATTCTCGGGCGATTGTTGAGGGTTATTCCGTCGATGCGGCACGCCACGACCCGGGGAGCCCCGGCTCCCTTCAAGGGCATGAAGAAGATCGAATTCTTCAACGAGCGAGCCGTGGCGATGGGCGAAACCCCTTCGGCGGCGGCCAATTGTTCGGCCCGGGGATTGGCGAAGATCGCGGCGATGATGGCCGCGGGAGGAAAATGGCAGGGCCGGGAATATGTGAGCGAGAAGGGCTGGAACGCGATGCACGAAGAACCCGTTGAATCCGAAATGGGTTTCGGCACCACGTGCTTCACCCGGGGTGGTGTGAACCTCTTCGTCGAAACCGATGCCCGAAGCAAAGGGCTTGATCGGGCGTTCAATCGCGGGCGAGAAGGCTTCTACGGTTGGATGGGTCTCGGGGGCTCGCTCTTTCAATGGCATCCCGCTCATGAGATCGGGTTTGCCTTCGTGCCCACCTCGCTCCATGTCCTGGACATCTTGAACGAGCGAGGGAAGGTCTATCAGCAGGAGGTCCTTCGCTGCGTCGAAGAATTGAACCGGGGATGACCCTCCCCGTTCGTTCCGCGATCCGGGTGGGGCGCACCGGTCGAACTAGAGACAAAAAGCGACGGGGAGGAAGTGGCCGCCGCGATGAGTGACTCTCAGTCCACCTTCGCCCGGGTGCTTGCTATCGCCAGCCTGATCATCGCCGCGGAGGCGATCTTCACGCTGCCGTACCACGTCGCGCGGTTTTTTCGGCCCACGTTGCTTCTCGCCCTGGGCATCGACAACACCCAGCTGGGCCTGGTCCAATCCGCGTACGGAATCGTCGCGATGCTCGCTTATTTTCCGGGGGGGCCCCTGGCCGACCGGTTTTCGGCGCGCCGTTTGCTGACCGCTTCCCTGGTGACCACGGCCGCGGGCGGTCTCTATTTTGCCACGCTGCCTCCCGTGGAGGGCCTCTGGGTTCTCTTTGCTTTCTGGGGGCTGACGACCATTCTTCTCTTCTGGGCGGCACTGATCCGGGCGACGCGGGAGTGGGGCGATCCCCAACGCCAGGGGGAGGCCTACGGTCTCCTGGATGCGGGCCGGGGGCTACTGGCCGCGGCCATGGCGGCGCTGGCCGTGGCCTTCTTTGCGGATTTTCTTCCCGAGGACCCAGCCGATCTCACCAACGCGGACCGCCGGGCGGCTCTCCGCAGCGTGATCTTCTTCTACAGCGCGGTCACGCTTGGGGCGGCGCTGCTGACGTGGTTCTTTGTGAAGGAGGTTGACGACTCGAGAGGTTTATCGGAAAGAGCGGCTTTTCCGTGGGCACGAATTCGATCGGTCTTCCGGATGCGCGTCGTGTGGCTCCAGGCGCTCATCGTGATCTGTGCCTACGTGGGGTACAAGGGCATCGACTACTACGCGCTCTTTGCCGTGGATGTCTACGCGATGTCCGAGGTAGAGGGAGCCCGTCTCAGCGCCATGACGGCGTGGATTCGCCCGGTGGCGGCGATGGGGGCGGGGTTGCTCGCAGATCGGATTTTTTCGTCGCGGGCGACCGGCCTCTTGTTCGCGTTGGTCGCGATCGGTTACGGAGTCCCGCTGGTTACCGAAATTGGATCCGCAACGATGACCGTGTTTTTTCTCAACGTGGTGGTGACGAGCGTTGCGGTTTACGGGCTGCGAGGGGTCTACTTCGCCCTGTTGGAAGAGGGGGCGGTGCCGGCTGTTGTCACCGGGACGGCCGTGGGACTGGTGTCGGTGCTCGGATATTCTCCCGACGTGTTCTTCGGCGTATTGGCCGGTTGGCTCATCGATTCGTATCCGGGCGCTCCTGGGTATCGCTATTTCTGCTTCGGGATGATCGGTTTCGCCGCCGTGGGGATCGTGGCCAGTCTTTTCTTTGCGCGCGCCGCGAACTCGGCGCTTTCGAACCGGGGGGCTTCAGCCTAGGAGCGCGCTACCCGGGTCCGATTGATGTAACGTTGAGTCGATTCGCGGGCGAGAAGGGGCCAGCACGGATTCGCGAAGTGGCGGGTGTTTCGGGGGATGGGCATGGCGACCAGCGAGGAGAACGGGGCAGAGGCGCAAATGGCCGACCTCGATGCGGGCGAACTCGCGAATTTCTTCGGCAAGGTCCGGAGCCGGACCACCGCCCTCGTGGAACCCCTTTCGGCCGAGGACTGCGCGGCGCAATCCATGGAGGACGCGAGTCCTGCGAAGTGGCACCTGGCCCATACCACGTGGTTCTTCGAGACGTTCGTGCTGAAAGCTTTCGATCCGGACTACCGGGCCTTCGACCCGTCTTTTCGGGTGCTCTTCAACTCGTACTACAACGCCGTGGGAGAGCAGTACCCCCGGCCCCGGCGCGGAATGTTGACCCGTCCCGGTCTCTCCGAGGTGCTTGGCTACCGCGAGTCGGTGGATTCCCGGCTGCTTCGGGAGCTGGAGGCCGGGTCTCTCCCGGAAGAGATCCTGGAGATCGTCGAGTTGGGGCTGCATCACGAGGAGCAGCACCAGGAGTTGATTCTGACCGATATCCTTCACCTGTTGTCCAGGAACCCGCAGCGTCCCGTTTACCGGAAGGATCTCGAGCCCTCTCCGGCCTGCGATCTCGTGCCGATGACCTGGCATCGCGGCGCGGAAGGCATCCAGGGTATGGGGCATGCCGGGCTGGAGTTCGGTTTCGACAACGAAGGGCCGAGGCACAAGGTGCTCGTGTCTCCCCACGAGCTGGCCTCGCGCCTTGTGAACAACGCCGAGTACCTGGAATTCATGGAAGACGGGGGCTACGAGCGGGCCGAGTTCTGGCTCTCGGAGGGGTGGGCCCACCGCCAGCGCGAGGACTGGACGGCCCCGCTCTACTGGGAGAGTGGAGACGAGGGCTGGCAACGCTTCGGCCTGGGCGGATGCGCGGCGGTCGTTCCCAGTGAGCCCGTGGTGCACGTGAGCCTCTTCGAGGCGGATGCCTATGCGCGCTGGGCGGGGGCACGACTTCCCCTGGAAAGCGAGTGGGAGCTGGCGGCCGGGTCGCCCACAGCGGAAGACAATCTCCTGGAGCGGGGACGACTGAGGCCTTCGGCGCCCCCCGCGCGGGAGCGCGCGGCCCCGGTGCAGCTTTTTGGCGACGCCTGGGAATGGACGGGCTCTTCCTACCATGCCTACCCGGGATATCGTCCTACCAAGGGCGCGCTCGGGGAGTACAACGGAAAATTCATGTCGAATCAGTACGTGCTGCGCGGCGGTTCGTGCGTGACGCCTCGGGATCACATTCGAGCCAGTTACCGGAATTTCTTTCCCGCCCATGCGCGTTGGCAATGGAGCAGCCTGCGTCTCGCCCGCGACGCCTGAGAGGACAGCGTGGACCCTTCGAAAATTCTTATCGAGGATGTTCTCGCCGGGTTGGGTGCGCCGCGGAAGACGTTGCCCTGCAAGTATCTCTACGATGCGAAAGGGGCTCAGCTCTTCGAGGAGATCTGCGATCTCGAGGAGTACTACCCGACCCGCACGGAGCTTGCGATCATGGAGCAGCACGCCCGGGCGATGGCTCGGCGAGTCGGCCCCCGGGCTCTCCTCGTCGAGTACGGAAGTGGAAGCAGCCGGAAGACCCGGGTTCTCTTGAGCGCCTTGGAGAGCCCGGCGGCATACGTGCCGATCGACATTTCCCGGGAATCGCTGCTCACCTCGGCCGAGGCGATTGCCAAGCAGTACCCGGAGCTCGAGGTTCTTCCGGTCATTGCCGACTACGGGTTGCCGGTGGCTCTGCCCAAGCCGGGCCAAGAGGCCCGGCGACGAGTCGTTTATTTCCCGGGGTCGACGATTGGCAATTTCGAGCCGGCGGACGCCGTGGCTTTCCTGGATCGCGTGGCGCGCCAGGCGGGGCACGGCGGAGGGGTGTTGATTGGCGTGGATCTCAAGAAAGATCCCGGCGAGTTGCTTCGCGCCTACGACGATTCACGGGGAGTGACGGCCGCCTTCAATCGCAACCTTCTCGTGCGAATCAATCGCGAACTCGGAGCCGATTTTCGCGAACACGATTTCCGGCACGAAGCCCGGTGGAATGCCGAGGAGGGGCGGGTCGAGATGCACCTGGTGTCGTCCGAGGCCTGCTCTGTCCGCATTGCGAGCGAGGAGATCCTGTTCGAGGCGGGGGAGTCCATCCACACGGAAAACTCCTACAAGTACGAATTGGACGAGTTCGAATCCCTTGCGGCCCAGGCGGGCCTCGTGCGTTCCGATGGGTGGATGGATCCAGCGAAACGCTTCAGCGTTCAATACTACGAGGTCGTCTCGACCGGGATGTAGATATCGAGAGCCCCTTGGGTTCCGTCCTAGCGACGGACTATGCTCGCCTTCGTGGAAGACGTCGCCGACTATTGGCCGATCACCCGAGTCCTCGACCGCTATGCCGAGGCCCTCGATACCCGGCGCTGGGAACTCCTCTCCGATGTCTTCGTGCCCGAACTCGAATTTGATTTCGGAGAGTGGGTTGTCTCTTCCCGCGAAAAAGCCGTTGCAGCAATTCGCACCTACCTCGATGACTGCGGTCCGACCCAGCATCTCCTTGGGAACTATCGGATCGACACCGATGGCGAGACCGCGCGCTCCCGGGTGTACGTGAGAGCGTTTCACCTGGGGATCGGCCCCGCAGCTGGGAAGACCTACGAAATGGGCGGCGAGTATCGAGACGAACTGCGACGCACGCCCGAGGGCTGGCGGATCACCCGCCGCGAGGGCGTCGTCTTCTGGGAAATCGGCTCTCGGGCGGTGTTGGGGAGTGGCCGCGCCTGACCGCCTCTTCCGGCGGATGGAACTGCGGTTTTCGGTCGTACGTAGGTAAGGAGGGATGGACGGGTCCAGCCCTTGTATGCTCGTGGTGGTTCGAAAGGGAGGGACAACGGATGAGCAAGGTGGACTACACCGTCGACGGCCCCGTGGCCGTGGTGACCATCAATCGTCCCGAAGCGCGCAATGCCGTGGACGGAGATATCGCTGCGGGGTTGGCGAGAGCGTTCCGTCGCTTTGATGAGGACGAGGCCGCTCATGTCGCGGTTTTGACGGGCGCGGATGGGCATTTTTGTGCGGGCGCTGATCTCAAGGCCGTGGGCTCGGGGAGGGGGAACCGCGTTGAACCCGAAGGGGATGGGCCCATGGGTCCGACACGGATGTCCTTGGAGAAGCCCGTGATTGCCGCCGTCGAAGGCCATGCCGTTGCGGGTGGGTTGGAATTGGCGGTCTGGTGCGATCTTCGCGTTGCGGCCCGGGATGCCATATTCGGCGTCTACTGCCGCCGCTGGGGAGTGCCCCTGGTCGATGGAGGGACCGTTCGCCTGCCTCGGCTCATCGGGCACAGCCACGCCATGGACCTGATCTTGACGGGACGCGGGGTGGGTGGAGAGGAGGCGATGCGCATGGGTCTCGTCAATCGCCTGGTGGAAAAGGGCGAGGCCTTGCCCGCAGCGATCGCGTTGGCGAAAGAAATCGCCGCCTTTCCTCCGCTCTGCATGCGGGCGGATCGTCGCTCCGCCATCGGACAGTGGGGCCTGGAAGAGCCCGATGCCATGCGAGCCGAAAGCCAGGCGGGCCTCGAAGTCATTCTCTCCGGCGAGACGCGCGAGGGAGCGAGCCGCTTCGCGAAGGGGGCGGGGAGGCACGGCCGTTTCGAGTAGAGGGGGGGCGAGTGCGGGGCCGTGCACGTGCCAACCGGCGTATCCACGGGGCTGGGAGGATTGAAAAATGATCAAGAATCTCTGCTGGGCCGTTTTCGGCGCGCTGCTTGGGGCGGCGGTCTTGTTCGGGTTCCAGTTGCAGCCCGAACAAGCTCCCCGGGTCGAGGGGCGCCATGACCTGGAGTCGGCTTTCGCGCAGTTCGCCCAGGCGGTGGAGGAGTCCGGGCAATTCGTCCAAGGGCACAAGTGGTACGGCTCCGAGCGAGAGCAGGCCGAGGCCTATCGGCACATCGCGCGGACGCTGATGAACACGATTCCTGAGAGCCTCCTGGTCGATCCCGATTTTCCCTATTTCTTTGAGATCGGGCCGTTCTCCAAGTCCGGCATGGACAACTCGGACCAGCGCTACCTCAGCACGATGCTCAATGGTGACGGCGTCTACCGGCTCTGGGGCAGCCGCGGTAACAGCAACCGCCTGGATTTCTCGATCTACGAGCAGGATGCCTTGTCCGGATCATTGGCCACGTTGGCCACGGAAGACCTGCAGACACGAGAAGACGGGAGTTTTGAAATCATACTGGGCGGTCCTCCTCGTGAAGGAAACTGGTTGCCCATGCGACCCGGACGCTTGCGCTTGCTGGTTCGCCAGGTGCACACCGACTGGGGTGAGGAACTCCCGGGAGAGGTCCATATCGATCGCATCGATGAAGGGCGTCCCATCTACCCCGAGTTGGACCGGGAAGAGATGGCCGCGCGCCTCGTGGAAGCGGCCAACCTGCTGGCACTGAACGTTCGGCGCTGGCCCGAGTTCAGCCGCACGCGAATCGAGAGCCTCACGCCAGCCAACGCGCTGACCTCCCCTCGGAAGGTGGGGCACACGGGCGGGCTGACCGGGCGATTGATGGTGGCGGGCCATTTCGACCTGGCTCCGGACGAAGCGCTTCTCATCAAGGCCTGGCCCACGGAAGCGACCTACCAGGGCATTCAACTGGGCCATCACTGGTGGGAGTCCCTGGACTACGCCAATCGCCAGTCCAGTCTCACCGCCGACCAGGCGAAGCCGAGTTCCGACGGTGCCTTCTATTTCGTGATCTCGGAAAGCGATCCGGGCGTCGCCAATTGGCTGGATACGGAGGGTTTTCATCGCGGAGTCATTATGATGCGCTTTGATGGCATTCCGGGGGAAGTCATCAGCGAGGGGAAGGAGCCCACGGCTATTCTGGTCAAATTGGATGAGTTGGGTGGACATCTCCCCGAGGGCGAGGCCGAGATATCCGCGGTGCAGCGCGAGGAGCAGATCGCCCTCCGGCGGCGCCATGTGCAACGCCGGTTTGGATTCTGAGCGCGTTGGGCGAAACTTCCGTTCATGTACCAGCACTACCCCTACGATCGAATCCGGCTGCGACCGGTGAGTGGAAATATCGGCGCCGAGGTGACCGATATCGACCTGGAAAACCTCGACGACGAGGCCTTTGCAGAAATCCATCACGCCTTGCTAGAGAACGAGGTCTTGTTCTTCCCGGGGTCCAAGCTCGACGACGAATCGCAGATGGCGTTGGCGCATCGCTTTGGCCAGCCCAGCGTCTTTCCATTGCTGAAGTTGATGGGGGAGACCGGTCCGACATTCCAGGTGATCGAAGACGGTCCCGACAGCCCCAACGAGGCGGATTATTGGCATACGGATGTCACCTGGACGGAAGAGCCGCCGAAGATTGCGCTGCTACGAGCCGGTGTTGTTCCGGAATCCGGCGGAGACACGATGTGGGGGTCGATGACGGCGGCCTACGATGCGCTGTCCCCCGTCATGCAGGAGCGGCTCGCGGGCCTCGAAGTCGTCCACGACAACGAGTCCTTCATCGAGGCGGTGGGCCGCAAGATGGGAGGCACCGAGGAGAGCCGAGAGCTGCTGGGCAATCTACGCGACGCCTACCCGCCCGTGACTCAACCCTTGATCCGGACTCATCCCGAAACGGGACGCCGGGCCATCTTGTGGGGCGGCGACTTCATGAAATGGGTGGTGGGTCTGAGTTTCGAGGAGAGCGAGATGCTCCTCGGTTTTCTACGGCAGCATATCGAGAGTTCGCGTTTCCATTGTCGTTGGAGTTGGACGCCCGGAGATCTTGCGATCTGGGACGAGCGCTCGACGGTTCACAAGGTGGTGAACGATCACTTCCCCCAGTGTCGGTGGGTCCACCGCTGCGTCGTGGACGGCGACCGGCCCTTCTTTGATCCCGAAGCGATCGCAAGGGCCTGACCCGGTTCGAGTCCTTGACAAGCGGCACCGCCCTTTGGCCCGTGGGTATACTTCCGGCCCATAGGGGAACGGGGGACGATCTCGGGGATGGGGCGCGGTTCGCGAAAACGCTGGATCTGGCGAGTTCTTCTCCTTCTCGCGGTCGCCCTGGCGCTGCTCTGGTGGCGAGCGCATCTCGATTCCGAGGGAGTGTCCTACCGGCCGTCCACCGAGCCGTTCGTCGATGCGACCTCCTGGCAGGTTTCTTCTCTCCGTGAGTTCACTCCCGGTCTTCCCGAAGAGGTAAGGGAGTTGGGGCGCGTCGCCTGGGAAGGTCGCGCCGAGCGCATTGCCTTTGACGCCAAGGACTCCGACGACGCCAAGTTCGATGTCTACCTCGCTTCTCCCGATGGAGGAGAAGTCGAGTGCCTGAGTTGCGACGTCCCCTGGCTCGCCGGACGCAACGTGGGAAACCCCGCCTACGATCCCGAGGGTCGGTGGCTCTTGATGCAGATCGAAAACGCCGAACCCATTCACGGCGATCTCGAACTCTCCCCCTTGATTGCGGATGCAAGCTATCCCGGTTTCGGTTTGTCGAGCTCCCTTTGGGTGTACGACCTCGAGCAACGGCAGTTCCATCTTCTCTACGAAGTCGAGGGCGAAAACGCGATCGGAACCCTTCACCCGCATTTCTCCAAGGATGGAAGCCGGGTGACCTGGACGCGCGTGGTGGGAAACGAGGGATGCATGGGAGACATGGGCGTGATGGTGGCGGACTTCGTCGCGACTCCCCTCCCACACCTCGAGAACGTCCGAAGCATTCGCGCCGATCTCGCGCCGGGGCAGCGTTTCTTCGAGACCCAGGATTACCGGGAGGACGAGATCCTCGTGGCATGCGCGCCGCAGCCCGGGCAGCCGCACCACTTCATGGATCTTTGCCGTCTCGACGCCGAAACCGGGGATCTACGTCGGCTCACTCGGCGATCCGGTGCCGAGGGAGAACGCGGTTCCTGGGAGGAGCACGCCAAGTTTCTCGATGAATCCAGCATCCTCTTCGTGTCGTCCCGTGGTTATCCCAGCCCGGTGAAGACCTGCGACATGAAAAACGCTTCCTTCATGAAGTGGCTGAAGACCGACCTCTACGTGCAGGACATGGGTCGCCCGGGAACCACCGCCGAGCGTCTTACCTTCTGGAACGAGCCGGGCCACCCCATGTACTGCGATTGCGGCAACGCCCTTGCATCTGATTTTTCGTGGAACGAGGGGCGCTCGACGGCCGTGCTTTTCGTGCAGTATCTCGACTGGCCCCGCTACCTGCCGATCCCCATTGGCTTTGACGCCCGGCATTACCTGGTCGAGTTGGAACGCGCGCCGGGTTCTTGAGGGTTGCTGAGGGCTTCGAAGCTGGGGGGCGGCTCGCACCCGTGCGCGATGCCTGCGTGGGCGACCCCAGGGTGTGGGGTCACTCCTCGGCGACGCGTCCAAGGATGAAGTCCGCGACTTCGGTCCCGTGCGTGTTCTGAAGAAAATGCCCGGCCTCGGGAATCAGGTCGAAGGTCGCGCGCATTTGCGTGGACCATTTGCGCCCCCAGGCTTCGTCGAATACATCGTCCGCGCCGCCCCACACGAAGTGGACGGGGAGAGAACCGGAAAGCAGTTCCCGGTAGTGCGCGGTCTGGGCCGCGCCGTTGCCGGAGTCGTAGTCGTTGAGCGGAATCGAGAGCGGAAACCGGCGAGCGCCGTTGAATGCCGCGTCGGGAAGCCCGCGAAAGGGCGCTGCCCACCCGGCGTAGTTGGTGGCCGCCTTGGCCTCCAGCGTGGGTTCGGTTCCGGAAGTCACCGCCCCCAGGAGCTCGGGCGGGGAGGCGAGTCGCCCCGACAGCAACGGCACCACGGCGGCGTCCGGGCATTCCCGGTGGAAAACGCCGCCCTCGTGCCACATCGCGATCCAGTTCTTGATGCCGTCGGTATAGACGTATTCGGGATGGTGGAGCCAGGTGTTCATCACGATCAACCGGGAGAACCGCTCGGGCATCATCGCGACCTGGGCCAGTCCGGTCGGTCCTCCCCAGTCCTGGCAGACCAGCGTGATGTCCGAAAGGTCGAGCGCGGTGATCAGGCTGGTGAGGACCTCGGTGTGGCGGGCAATGGAGTACCAGTGAAAGTCGGTGGGTTTGTCGGATCGACCGAACCCGAGGTGATCGGGCGCGATGCACCGGTAGCCGGCATCGACCAGTGGAGGAATGATGTCCCGGTAGAGATAGGCCCACGTCGGCATGCCGTGGAGCAGCAGCATCACCGGGCCGTCGGCCGGACCCTCGTCCACGTAGTGGACGCGTAGATCCTTCCAGGCGTGGTAGCGAGGGGCGAACGACCAGTCGGAGAGCTCGTCGAAGTGGCGATCGTCGGAGCGAACAAAATCGGTCATGGAGCGATCATACCCCTCTCCCGGGCCGGCGAACCACCCGGGGCCCGCGCGCCTTCGAGAGCAGGGGGCGCCTGCCCTGGCTAGGGCCGCATGGGAGTTGGATCTGTCGGGCACCTCTCTGCCACTCGGGGAGCCAGTTGCTCGAAGAGAATCTCCGCGGCCAGCCGGTGGCCGTCGACGTTCCAGTGGGTGTCATTCATATACAGGCACCGGTGGTCTTCCTGGAATCGAGGCAACAGATCCGTGGTGTCGATCTGGAGTTGATCGAATCGCGCGGCGAGTTCTTTCTGTGGCATCTGGAAGTCGTAGTTCGCGAGCGCCGCAGGAGTGACGAGTCGTCTTTGGAGGTTGGGGTTGACCTGGTTTTCGTCCGGGAGCAGTGCCACCAGGACCGGAACCGACTTTTCACCGGCGCGGTTCACGATTCGTTCAACCTGGCGAACGCTGTTGGCCGGTGAGTCGCGCTGCCTCTCCTTGCGTAAGTGGTTCGAAAAACGCCTTCGCTGGACCTGGAGAAACGCTTCCGAGAAATCCTCGCAGTGATCGCGAGTCCGGTCGAAATCCCGGGGGGCGCGCCGGTTTTCGATGTAGCGAGCGAGATGGGAGTGTTCGTGCAGGAACACTCGAGCGCTTGCCAGGGGGCTCAGCGCGGCTTGTTGCGAGACCCGCCGCCCGGCGATGGCGGTTCGATCCTCCTCGACCGAGGTGGTCTGGCTGTAGCTGTCGTTCCCCACGAAAAAACCCACGAGTACGATCTGGTGGTCGAAAGCCACTCCATAGTGGTCGTAGTACTGTGCGTATTGAAAAGGCGACCAGCCGCCGACAGATGCGTTGATCACCTCCACGGGAAATGGGAATCGGTCGTCGAGCATTTTCTCGAGGACTTGGGGATAGGCCTCTTCTTGAAAAACGTTGTTGCCGACACTCAACGAATCCCCGAGCACGAGGACGCGGCACTGCTCGGAGTCGCCGTTGTTTCGAGGAGCATCATCGCGATGGCCATGGAGATTGGTCGTGGTCTGAATTCCGTTTTGAAAGTGCCCGATGGAATGCGGTTTTATCTTGTACCCTGTGTGCGGTTCCGCCTCGTAGTACATGTTGTGTTCGACTGAAAAAGGCACGGGAAAAATGAGCGCCAAGCTGATCTCGACGACCGCAAGCGTGAGAAAGACCGAGATGAGAACGCTAGCGGGGTAGAAGACCCAGGGATATTTTCGCGAGGCGGTCATAGGTTGGCGCAATCCTACGGTTTTAGATGGACGTCGCTTCAGACTTCGAGGTTTACTTCGGTGACGCCGAAGGGGAACGCGTTCGCTCGGCTCGCCATCCGGAGGCGGAGGCCCGGGCGGGAGAGAAGGTGGGTCGCGAGTTTTCGAGCGGGCTCGGACCACCAGGAAGAACTGAATGCGACCTTGGGAGGCAGGCCCTGGAGCCACTGGATGTGGTTGACCTCGGGCGCTCGCTCGTGCTCAATGGATAAGAGGGCGGCATCCATGGAGCCGGTGTCCGCCGAAAACAAGGCGGGTACGAGATGATTCGTAGCGACGATGGTGTCGCGCAGCGCAATATTGATCCCCTGGCCTCCCACGGGCGACATCGTATGGGCTGCATCCCCGATCAAGAGTGCGCCCGGGATGCTCCATCGCTCGACGCAATCTGATACCGAATCCAGGAGGAAGGGTTTTTCGAGCGTGGTTTCGCATGCCCTGAGATGGGAGGCCAGTTCGGGGGAAACATGGTCCGCCATTTCTTCGGCCCAGTCGTGCATGCTGTGGTCCTTGAGTTCGTGAAAGCTTCCCTTGACGATGATCCACGCGATTTGGAGTT
>JAZAOF010000084.1:0-6188 GCA_036228265.1 Myxococcota bacterium
AAACCAGGAAGACGGCGGCGGAGGCAATGTCGTCGGGACGACCGAGCCGCCCCAGCGGAACCTGGCGGCCATAGGCCTCTGCGCCACCCGGCAGGGTGTCGAGCCACGAGCGCAGCGCCGCTGTCTCGATCGGGCCGGGGCAAAGCACATTGGCGCGCACCCCGCGCGGCCCGTACTCCACGGCCACGCTTCGCGTTAGGGCGATCACGCCGGCCTTGGCTGCGCCGTAGGGCGACAGCCCCGCCACCGCACCCAGCGCGGCTCCCGACGAGATCGTCAGGATCGCTCCGTGGCCCTGGGGCGCCATCATCGCAAGAGCAGACTGCATGCCGTACCACGCGGCGTCGAGATTCAGCGCCCGATCCGCTCGGTAGCGTTCGTCGTCAATGCTTTCCATGGGCTGGGGTTGGGCCCCCCCGGCGTTGTTGACCCAGATCTCAAGCCCTTCGAAGTGATCTTTTGCTTCCCCGGCCAACGCGTCGGTCACCTGGCGGTCCGTGACGTCGCCCGGGAGCACCCGAACTCGGCCACCCTCCTCCTCTACGGCGCGCCCGGTATCCGCGGCACCGTCCGGGTCGATGTCGTTCACCACGACGGCGGCGCCCTCGGCTGCGAACCGCAGCGCAATGGCTCGCCCCAGGCCGGCCCCCGCCCCGGTCACCACGGCCGTGCGGTCTCGAAGTCGTTTCATCCCTGGCCTCCCTGCAATGTCGTCATCCACGTCTTCCCGTGGCGCCACCCTACGGGTCCCGATTATGATCATACTGCTTCGCGCTGTCCGCGAGACGAGGATACGGCCGTGGACCTGGGACTCAAAGACAAGGTAGTGATCGTTACCGGGGGCAGCGGGGGAATCGGACGCGGCCTGGTCCTGGCCTTCGCCGCCGAGGGAGCGCGTGTCGTGATCGCGACCCGCGACGAAGTCAAGGCGGCCGAGGTCGCCGCCGCTGCGGCCGAGGTGGGAGGAACCGCCACGGTGATCGCTACCGACGTGACCGATCGCGATGCGGTGGAACGCTTGTCCGAAGAGACCGAAGAGCGGGTCGGACCGATCGATGTCCTCGTCAACAACGCGGGGGGCGTAGCCTTCCCTCGCCCCTTCCTGGAAAAGCCCCGCGAGGAAGTCGAGTGGGAACTGGCGCTCAACATCTGGGGAGTCATCCACTGCACGGAATCGATCGGGCGTCGCTTCGTCGACCGCGGGCGGGGCGCCATTGTCAACATCACCTCGAACTCGGCCCTCTCCCCGGCCGCCGCCAACCAGGTCGTCCACTACGGAGGGGCGAAGGGGTTCGTCATGTCGTTTTCCAAGGGCCTTGCATACGAATGGGGCGGCCGCGGTGTGCGGATCAATTGCGTGGCCCCCGGCTGGATCGTTCCGTGGGAGGAAGATCACGTGGGCGAAGGCAGTTTCTGGCGCAAGTACGGTTACGACTTCTTTGGGACTCCCGAGGCCATGGCCGCCCAGGCCGAAGCCGGCGAACTCTTCAACGCGGCGGACCAACCCATTCCCCGCATTGGTCGCCCCGAGGACATCGCCGACCTGGCCGTCTTTCTCGCCTCGGATCGGGCGGCCCACATCACGGGGCAACTCGTGAGCGTCAGCGGCGGAGCCTGGATGCCATGACCTCGCGCGTTGGCGGGCAACGCCCCGCCTGGCTCGAATCCCTGCACGCGGTGACCGACCCCCGCTGGATCCGTCTTGACGCCGACGAAGTTCTCGACGAAGCGCGTCGCAACACGGATCTCGATGATTTCGGAGGGTCGGCGTTCCTCGAGCCCTACCGCCTCTTCGTGGACGCGTGCGAGCGAGAGGCCGACCTCCACGCCGTGGGGCGACTCCTGACCCGCAGCGACCTGCTCAACTGGCTCGAGAATCGCCTCCGGCTTACCCAGGCTCGAAAAAGCACTCCGGGGATCGCGGCCCAGGAAATCGAGGCGCCCCTGTTCATCACCGGGTTGCCCCGCACCGGAACCTCCATCCTGCACGAACTGCTCGCGTCGGATCCCGCAGCCCGTGCGCCTCAACACTGGGAGGTTCGCTACCCCTGCCCGGCCCCCGAGAGCGCCACCTACGCTACGGATCCCCGACGAGAGATCGCCGAACGCGAACTCCGCCTCTGGAACGAAGTCGTCCCGGAGTACGACACCATGCACGAACTGGGTGCCCACATCCCGGTGGAATGCATCCAGATCACGGCGCACGAGTTTGTGAGCGACGAACTCCTGGGGCGAGCCCAGGTCCCCAGTTACGGAGCCTGGTACGCCGGGGCCGATCTCGAACCCGCCTATCGCTTCCATCGCGAATTCCTTCAACATCTCCAACTGCGGGCCCCCGGTCGATGGGTTCTCAAGGCGCCTTCTCACCTCGGCTGCCTCGAGGCACTCTTTGCCGTCTACCCGGACGCCCGAATCGTCTGGACCCACCGGGACCCACTCCAGGTCATTCCCTCGGTCGCGAGCATTCTCTACGCCACGGCGAGGATCCGATCCGATGCCGTCGACCCCGAGGCCGTCCGGGCCTGGTTCACACCGGAAACCTGCCTGGCCCAGATCGAGCGCGCCCTGGCCTTTCGCGACAGCGGACGGGTTCCGGAGGGCCAGTTCTGCGATGTCCCCTACGCGGGACTGGTGGCCGACCCTCTCGCATCCATCCGAACCATCTACGATCACTTTGAGATCCCCTTCCGCCGGGAGGCCCAAGAAGCGATCGCTCGTTACATTGCCTCCAAGCCAAAAGACAAGCACGGTCGGCACCGCTACGCGCTCGAGGCCGACCGAGACCCATCCTTCGAAGACCAGCGCGAAAGCTTCCGCGCCTACCAGGAACGTTTCGAAATCCCGTCAGAGAAAGGCTGAAGCACGCGTTCGATCCAGCGGCGGTGTGCTACGGATTCAGCCCGCGTCTGGCGATCGCCGTGCCCCGCCACGCCTCGCTCTTCACAAAAGGAGACCCGCCATGCCCAAGGTGCTTGCCAATGGTATCGAGATCGAATTTGAAACCTTCGGGGATTCCGCCGCGGACCCCCTCCTGCTGGTGATGGGTTTGGGGGGGCAATTGATCCACTGGCACACGGAGTTCTGCGAACAGCTCGCGGCCCACGGACACTTCGTGATCCGTTACGACAATCGCGACGTCGGGCTCTCCACCTGGTTTGATGAGGCCGGAACGCCGGACCTCCTGCCGATGATGAAAGCCGTGCGCGCCGGCGAACCGGTCGACGTGCCGTACACCCTCGCCGACATGGCCAACGACGGAATGGGACTCCTCTCGGCTCTCTCCATCGAGCGAGCGCACATCTGCGGTGTCTCCATGGGGGGCATGATCGTTCAGCGGATGGCCATCGATCACCCCGAGCGCGTGAAGACAATGACCTCCATCATGTCGACGACCGGAAACCCGGACCTGCCTCCCGCCGCTCCCGAAGTGATGGCCAAGCTTCTGGCACCTCCGCCGCGCAACCTGGAGGAGAGCATCGACCGCGCAATCACCATGTCGGCCCTCGTGGGAAGCCCCGCCTACCCGGCGACCGAAACGGAATTGAGAGAGACCGCCGAACTCGCATTTCAGCGGGCGTTCCACCCCGAAGGCACTGCGCGACATCTCGCAGCGATTACGGCCGACGGAAGTCGCGAGGAAGGCCTGAAGGCTCTCGCGACCCCCTCTCTCGTCATTCATGGGCGCGACGACGCGTTGGTTCCCTTTACATCCGGGGTCGCCACCGCGGAGGCGATCCCCGGCGCCCAGTCCCTTTGGATCGAGGGCATGGGACACGACATGCCCCGGGCGCTGTGGGACCCCGTCATCGTGGCCATCCACGAACGGGCTTGTTCCTAGGGAACCGTTTTTCGAAAAGACGAGATCGCCCGTGTCTACTCTCGCGCGCCAAGAACCAGGCGAACGAGTTCCACCACGGACTCAGCCTTCATCTTCTTCATGAGACGGTTGCGGTGGACTTCCACGGTTCGCCGACTGAGGTGCAACTCCTCGGCGATTTCGCGACTCAGCATGCCGTCGACGACCATCCCCAGGATTTGACTCTCGCGCTCGGTCAAGAGATGAAGCCGTGCCTGGATGCGCCGTCGCCGCGCGCGATCTTTCTGCAAGCCCGCGCTCTTTTCGATGGCTCGTGCGATGGCCTCTCGAATCTCCGGTCCCGAAAAGGGTTTCTCGATGAATTCGACGGCGCCATCGCGTGTTGCCTGAACGGCCGATGGCACATCGGCGTATCCCGTGATGCAGATGATGGGATTCAGCGCCTTCCGCTCCACCAGTTGCCGTTGAACTTCCAGCCCACCCAACCCGGGCATCTGAAGGTCGAGAACGATGCAGCAGACGCTGTCGGGATGATACGACTCCAGGAACTCCTCTCCCGAAGAAAAGTCCCGGAGCACCCACCCGTCCCCGCGTAACGATTCCTTGAGCGCCAACCGAACGCCCGGATCATCGTCTACGATGTAGACGATGGGTCGATCCAGGTCTCCATCGAGGCGCGCCCCCGCGTGCTTGGCCCCGGAAGGCGGCCGACTGCCAAAGACCTCGGTGCTGCTCATGCTTCGCCTCCCTTCACGGTGGCCACGCCAGGCGGCATGGCCCCGGAAACGAATTCCAGGAGATCTCTCTCCCGGAAAGGCTTGCGCAGGGCGCCCAGCAGGCCCTTGCGCTCCAACTCGTACAGGTCATCGCTTCCCACGTTCCCGCTCACGACCACCGCCCGCACCGTCGGATCGATTCGACGCATCTCCAGGTAGGCCTCTGCGCCGTTGAGAATCGGCATCCGGAGATCCAGGACGACCAGGTCCACCTCTTGTCCCCGCGCCTTGTACAGGTCGACGGCCTCCAGTCCATTCCCACAGAGCCAGACGTCGTACCCCGCCTCCCGAAGAGCCTGCTCCATGGGGCCCGCCACCGAGGCATCGTCCTCAGCGAGCAAGATCGTTCCATGCCCGGGCCGACCGGAAGAAGCTACGGCGTCGCGGGGGGGCGAAGCCGTGTTGGGCTGCGAGACCGGAACAAAGAGCGACATGGTCGTTCCGGTATCGCGATCGCTTTCCACCCGAATCGCGCCCCCGGTTTCACGGAGGTACGTGTAGACCAGCGAGAGTCCGAGGCCCGTGCCCTTACCGACCTCTTTCGTGGTGTAGAACGGTTCGAATATCTTGGCCGTGGCCGACGGATCGATCCCTACGCCTTCATCTCGGACATCGATCCTCACGTACTCGCCCACCGGGATCCCGAACGCCGCCAGGAGAGGGTCCCCCGCCTGCAGCAGTGTCCGCCGCACGGCAAACGTCACCGCCCCCCCTTCGGGCATCGCGTCCCGGGCATTGAGCGCGAGGTTCATGAGACTGGTTTCGAATCGAGCGAAATCTCCCTTCACCATCGGGTGCCCCGGGTCCAGGTCCAATTCGATCGAAACGTCCACGCCCAGGGTCGCGCGAAGCATCGCAGCGAGCTTTGCAATGGCTGCGTTGACATCGATCCACTCGTCCCCGGACTCATCCCGACGACTGAAATCGAGAAGTTGACGGGTCAGGTCGGACGCTCGCTGAGCGGCGTCGTTCAGCCAATCCACGTAGGCGAGGGACCGAGCCCCTTTTTCGCCGCGGGTCACGGCACCCCGGAGTTGCTCCGTCGTGAGCAACATCGAGGTCAGGATGTTGTTGAAATCGTGCGCAATCCCTCCCGCCAGGCGACCCAACGCATCCATCTTCTGGGCCTGGGTGAGTTGCTCCTGCATCTGGTGCTGAGCCGTCACGTCCCGGGCAAACCGAAAGTGCGCTCCCTCTCCCCCGCTCGGGTCATTGATCAATACCAGGTTCTGGTAGAAGACCGTTCCGTCGCCTCGAAGAGCGCGGACGTCGTGCTCGGCCTTTCCCGTACGGGGAATCTGGCGGAGGCTGGCCTGAACGGCGCGCCGGTCCGGCGCGTCGACGAGGTCATCGGCCGGGCGCCCGCGCAACTTCGAGACGGGAACCCCGTGCATCTCGGAGAACGATGCATTCAGCGATTGGACCAGTCCAAGCCCATCCACCCGTGCCACGCCCTCGATCGCGGACTCCATGGCCTCGTTCAGCGAACGCAATTCCAGCGAGATGCGTCCCCGCTCCGCGCTCGACCGAAGGATTTCACCGTGGGCATGCTCGAGTTCCGCCGTACGTTCGAAGATACGCTGTTCCAGCGAGCC
>JAZAOF010000085.1:0-61901 GCA_036228265.1 Myxococcota bacterium
GGACGCTCCGAGGCCGAACAGGCTGTGATTCTGCGGGAGCACTTCGAAACGCTGCCGCCCGAGGAGCAGGAGCGGTTGAGTGAGCGCTTCGAGTCACTCGGCAGCGGTGGTCCGCCGAGTCCGTAGTTCGTGGGATCGCAGGGTCGCCAGGAGATTTCGGGCCGGGTCCGCGAGGCGCGGCATCGAGACCTCGACCGGGTGGCGGCGCTCTGGAGTGCCATTACCGAGCACCACGCGCCCCTCGACCCGCTGTGGACCATGCGGGCGGGGGTCGGGGACGAGTTGCGAGCACTGCTGGGCGACCTGTTGCGGGACGCGGGGGTCGCGATCTTCGTCTACGAAGAGCGAGGCGACCTACCGGGGCTGTGCATCGTGCGCATCGACCGGTCCCCGCCGATCCTGGAGGAGACCCGGCGCGCCGAGATCACCGATATCGGGGTGCGTGAAGACTGCCGCCGCCAGGGCATTGCCAGTGCCCTGCTGGAGGAGGCCCTCCATTGGGTTGACGGCCAGCGGGTCTCCCGGGTAGAGGTCCAGGTGGCGCGGGCCAACGCCGAAGGCCAGGCGTTCTGGCGCGCCCGGGGTTTCGACCCCCTGATGGACGTTCTGCACAAACGGCTGTAAGGTCGCCGATCGCTGTCCAGCGAGGAATCTGTGATGACCGCACAAGAAACCGAAACACTGAACCCCCTGGCCCAGGCCCTGAACGAAACGCTTGAGCAGGGCGCTCCGGAGGTTCTCGGGATGCTTTCGCGGCTCGGTCGGGCCCTCTACTTCCCGAAAGGCATCCTCTCCCAGACCGCCGAGGCGAAGGAAAAGGCGCATCGCTTCAACGCGACCATCGGGATCGCGACCGAGGGCCCGGGCTCCATGTACCTGCCTTCGATGCACGGCGAACTCGGAGACCTCGACCCGGCGGAGGTCTACCCCTATGCGCCGCCGGCCGGTCGGCCGGGTCTGCGCCAGCGCTGGAGCGAAAAGCAACGGGCCGAGAATCCCTCCCTTGCGGACAAGGAAGTGGGCCTTCCCATCGTGACGGCCGCCCTCAGCCACGGCCTGTCGCTTGTGGGAGATCTCTTTGTCGACGCCGGCGACGCCATCCTGTTGCCCGACAAGCTTTGGGGCAACTACCGGCTTACCTTCGAAGTGCGCCTGGGAGCGAAGATCGAAACCTTTCCCTTCTACAAGGGGGGTGGTTTCGACTGCGAGGGCTTTGCCGAGGGGCTGGCGCGATCGGCCGAGGGACGCGAGAAGCTGATCGTGCTGCTCAACTTTCCCAACAACCCCACCGGTTACATGCCCACGGCGACCGAGGGTGCGGCCATGGTCGAGGCCCTGTTGGCCCAGGCCAAGCGGGGCACGAAGCTCGTCGTCGTTCTCGACGACGCCTACTTCGGCCTCTTCTACCACCTGGGTGGCGATTCGATGACCGAGTCGCTCTTCGGGATGCTGGCCAACCGCCATCCGAACCTGATGGCGGTCAGGCTCGACGGCGCGACCAAGGAACTCTTCGTCTGGGGGTTGCGGGTCGGCTTCATTACTTTCGGACCCGGGCGGGGCGACAGCGCGAAGGCGGTGTGCGAGGTGCTCGATGCCAAGACCCGGGGCGCCATCCGCGGCGGGATCTCCAACGTGTCGCAGTTGAGCCAATCGCTCGTCGAGCGTGCGCTGGGGTCCGAATCGATCGGGAACGAGCGCCGGGAAAAGTCCGAAACGCTCCGGGCTCGCGCGGAACGGGTGTACACGGTGGCCAACCAGCCGCGTTTCGCCGAGAGCTGGGACGTCTATCCGTTCAATAGCGGCTACTTCATGTGCGTGAAGGTGCAGGAGGTCGAGGCCGAGAGGCTTCGGTTGCACCTGCTCGACGAGTACGGGATTGGTTTGATCGCGACCGGCCCCCACGACATCCGGGTGGCCTTCTCCTGCCTCGAGGTGGACGAGATCGAGCCGCTTTTCGAAGCGATGCACGAGGCAATCCAGAAACTCCAGTAGTTTCGGTGGGTTGAACGAAATCCGCGGGATGGGTGTCGAGTGGGCGTCGCTATGGGCGGTCGACCGGTAGCGGATAGCGGTTTCCCCCCGGGGCACGATCGAATCGAACACGACTAGTTTCGGCGCGAATTGGAGCCCCGTTTGCGGTATTTTCCCGCTGGCTGAGCGGCCCCCGGCTACAGCCCCAACACCTCCCGCAAGCCGAGGAGCCTTTCTTGATCGAGCCCGATTCCAAAGGGCGCAGCGCCATTTCGCTGCGCGCCGTGGCGCTTGGCCTCGCGATCGGCCTGGCGGGCGGTTGGTGGATCTTTTCGGAGCGGGTCGACGAAGGCCCCTCCGCAAAAGCAGTTACGGACTCGTCTCCCGCTGCCGAGGAACTCGCCGAGGCCGATCCGAATTCGGGCGCTTCGGAGGTCTACGGTCCGACCCTGCCCCCGGATTGGGAGCCGGGAGGCGATCTCGACGCGTGGAAGGACTGGGCCACCGAGGGCCCCCAGGCGGGATTGATCGCCGGACAGCTCGGGCGAGGCGAGTCGCTCACGATGGCGCTCGGCCGCTACGGGATTTCCGAGCGCACGGTGGCCCTGATTGCCCAAGCGCTCAAACCGCATTTTGATTTTCGACGGTCGCGGCCCGGTGACCGGTATCGAGCCGAAGTCGATGAACGCGGCCAGGTGGTGGAGTTCTTCTACGTCAATCGCCCGGACGAGCCGCTGTTTCTCTCCTGGGACGGAGAGCAGTATCTCGTGAAGCTCGAAAAACCGGCGATTGAACTTCGCCGGGAACGAATCGCGGGGGTCATCGATTCGAGTCTCTACGATTCGGTCGCCTCCCTGGGTGAAGATCCGCAACTCGCCAATTCGTTCTCGGAACTCTTTGCGCTGGAAATGGATTTTACTCGGAGCGTCCAACTCGGTGACAGCTTCAGCGCGCTCTACGAGCGTCGCTACCAGATCAGCCCGGATGGCCAGTCGAGCTACGCCGGGCTCGGTCGTATTCTCGCGGCGCACTACGACGGGGCCGCTGGAGAGTTTACCGCGGTCTACTACAAGGCGAAGAACAAGCCCGCGGGTTACTACCGTACCGATGGCACGGCGCTCGAAGGAAAGTTCCTCTTCAAGCCCGTCGAGGTCGGACGAATCAGTTCGGACTACCGGGCGTCTCGTCGCCACCCGATTCTCAAATTTTCGCGACCGCATCGCGGCATCGATTGGGCGGCGCCGCGCGGAACACCGGTCTGGTCGGTCGCGAGCGGTACGATCATCTTTCGGGGTTACGCCGGAAGCCGCGGCTTCGGAAACCTGGTCAAGGTGCGGCACGACAACGGCTACATTTCGTACTACGGCCATCTCGAGGGCTTTGCAGGGGGGCAGAAGGTGGGCGATCGCGTCCAGCAGAAACAGGTCGTCGGCTACGTCGGGTCGACGGGACTGGCCACGGGCCCCCATACGTGCTTCCGGATCAAGGATGGCAAGGGCCAGTACGTCAACCCGATGAAGGTGAAGAGCGCGGCCGGGGCCCGGATTGCCAAGGAGGACTGGTCCGACTTCCAGTTGAAGCGGGACGAACTCCTGGTCCGCCTGAACGGCTCGAGGCTCGCCGCAAACGAGGCGAAGCCCTCGAGCTAGCGAACGATTTCGAGCGCCCCATTTTTGCGAGATTCGCCCGGTGGTGGGGCGATGCTTGTGGCCGGCATTCCGTGTGCGAGCATGGGCGGCGCTCGGCGCGCCGACGGCACCGAGCGCCACGGAGGCAATAGCGTGGGCTTCGATGATCGGATGGCACAGTTGGGCGGAGAAATCGGGAGCCGGGAGGCTTCCCATGCTTCGCAGCTGGACGCCGCGCGAGAAAAAGCAAGCGAGTTGCACGCCCGGGTGGCGGGAGCTCTCGAGCAGTTTCATCGCGCTTGCTCGGAGGCGGGCTCCCCGCATCTTCGAATCGAATTGGGCTCGCCACACCTCGACGCGAAGCATGTTCGCGCGATCGAATTCGACCTGAGGCGTGGGCGGACCCGCGCCATCGTTGTCGTCAAGAGCCGCGGTGAGGTCACCCTGGTGGGTCCCTTCGCGATGGGAAAGTCCGAGGGACCGTGCCGAAGTATCGCCTTTGACGCCGAGGCAGAGATTCTCAAAGGTCTCGAGGACTGGATGTCGCGCTTTCTCGAAGAGGCGGTTCAGCCCTGATGGCCGTAGGCCCTACGCGCAAGATCGAATCGCTGCGATCGATTCGAGTGGGTTCAACCCAGGCCCCGAAAATCAAGGCCGTTTCGGATGCGTTTTCGGCCTACGTCTCGGAACCGGTCGTGCAGGGTGTGGCAGTGCCTAGTGGAGTGCCCGAGCAACCCGTGGGATTCGCGGAGATCGTTCGCGGGGCGCGCAACCGAGCGGAGGCGGCGCGAACGAGCGGAGCCTGTGACCTGGGAGCGGGCATCGAAGACGGGCTGATCGTCCTGCCCGAACTGGCGGGTTCGATTGTGAACGTGGGTTGTGCCTGGCTGACGGACGGCGAACGGGAGTCTTTTGGCCTGTCTTCGGGTTTTGGTTACCCGCCGCTTTGCGACGAGAAAGCGCTGACCCAGGGAGAACCCATCGGTGACCTATTCGACACGCTGTGGCGGGAGCGCGTGGATGCCGGGGCGGACCGCGCGTCCGGTCCCGGGGAGGGAAACATTGGTCGCCTCTCCGGTGGCGTTCTCACTCGGGCCGAGTATGGCCGCCACGCCGTTCTCTGTGCCCTGGTTCGTTTCGTGAACCCGGACCTCTATCCCGAGAATCCGCGCGGGCCGCTCGATGAGGACTGGATATCGCGATGACCGAGGGCACCGAACCGATCGGCTCGCGGGTCGAGTTGATCGACTATTTCCGCGCGGGCGAGAAGCCCGCGTCCCAGTGGCGCGTGGGCACCGAGCACGAGAAGATCGGGATCCATAGCGACACCGGTGATCGCGTTCCCTACGAGGGAGATCGCGGGATCGGTGCACTTCTCGGGCGCATCGCTCGAGCCGATGACTGGGAGCCTGTCGAAGAGGGAGGAAGCCTGATCGCGCTGCGCAAGGATGGGGCGAGTATCACCCTCGAACCGGGCGGCCAGTTGGAACTCTCGGGCGCCCCCCTCGCGACTTCCCGCGATACCTGTCGCGAGTTCGCCCGGCACGTGGAACTGGTCAAGCGCGAATCGGCGGCTCTCGGGATCACCTGGTTGGCTCTCGGGGTCGATCCGATCCACCCGGTCTCAACGATCCCGCGCATGCCGAAAGGCCGCTACGCCATCATGAGCGACTACCTGCCGACCCGCGGGGGGCACGCCCTGGACATGATGCACGCCACGGCCACCGTTCAGGCCAACTTCGATTTTTGCGACGAGGCCGACATGGTTCAGAAAATGCGGACGGCCATGGGCTGCACCGCGATCACGTCGGCGATCTTCAGCAATTCACCGATTTCCGAGGGCCGGCCGAATGGGTTCGTTTCGAAAAGGGTGAGGATCTGGCGCGACGTCGACCCGGATCGCTGCGGTTTCCTGCCCTTTGTTTTCGACCCGGATTTCGGGTACGCGCAGTACGCCGAATGGGCACTCGACGTTCCGATGTTCTTCGTGGTTCGCAACCACGAGTACAAGCCGGCGAACGGGATGACGTTTCGGCAGTTCTACGAGAAGGGTTTCGAAGGAGCACGCGCCACGCTCGGGGATTGGGATCTCCACCTGACGACGGTTTTCCCCGAGATCCGGCTCAAGCGATACATCGAGGTTCGGGGTACGGATTGTGTCCCGTCGGATCTCATCTGTGCGGTTCCCGCTCTCTGGAAAGGGCTGCTCTACGACGCGGAGGCCTGCAATGCCGCCTGGGAGCTGGTGCGCGGCTGGGGCGACGAAGATCGCGAGGACGGCCTCGACACCGCGTCCGCCCAGGGCCTGGGTGGTTCGGTGGCGGGGCGACCGATGCTCGCCTGGGCGCAAGATCTCGTCGCCATCGCGAGAGACGGATTGGGACGCCTGGCGGCGCCGGAGACGGGCGACGAGCGATCCTTCCTGGACCCGATCGACGAGGTCCTCGCACGGGGGCAGAGCCCGGGAGAGGTGCTTCTTGCCCGTTGGAACGGAAACTGGGCCGGTTCCATGGAGAGGCTCATCGACTTCGCCCGCTACTGACTTCCGTTGCGGCTGCTTTCGCTGGCGAGGCCCCGACGCTCTCCGTACCATCCGGCGGGCTCGTACCCGATGGGAGGATCGAAGGCAGCATGAATTCCGACGCGACGGCGCAGCATTCGCGCGTACTCATCGTGGGCAGCGGCCCGGCGGGATATACCGCGGCGATCTATGCGGCTCGAGCGGGGCTCGAGCCGGTTGTCCTCGGCGGGTTGGTCTCGGGCGGGCAACTCATGATCACGACCGATGTCGAAAACTATCCCGGTTTCCCCGAGAGCGTGACCGGGCCGGACGTGATGGAGCGATTCCAGAAGCAAGCGGAGCGGTTCGGAGCGAAGATCCTGGCCGAGGACGCGGTGCGTATCGACGTGTCGGAGCGTCCCTTTCGAGCGGAAACGGATCGCGCGGCGTTTACCGGCGACTCGTTGATCGTGGCCACCGGGGCATCGGCTTGCTGGCTGGGTCTCGAGTCCGAGGAGCGCTTGACCAACCGGGGTGTCTCGGCGTGCGCCACGTGCGACGGCGCTCTTTTCAGGGACAAGCCCATGGCGGTGGTCGGGGGCGGGGATACCGCGATGGAGGAAGCCCTTTTCCTCACGCGCTTTGCAACGCGAGTTACCGTGATCCATCGCCGGGGAGAGTTGCGCGCCTCCAAGATCATGCAGGAGCGCGCGCTCGCTTCGGACAAGATCGATTTTTTCTGGAACTCGGTTGTGGAAGACGTCCTGGGAGAGGACGCGGTGACGGGCGTCCGCATCCGGAACGTGGAAACGGGCGAGTCCAGCGATTGGCCGGTGGAGGCACTTTTTATCGCGATCGGTCACCAGCCCAATACGGAACTTCTCGTGGGGCAACTGGATCTCGATGAGTCGGGATACGTCGTCACGCGTTCCGGCTCGACCCGGACGTCGGTCGAAGGCGTGTTTGCGTGTGGCGATGTGATGGATTCGGTGTACCGCCAGGCCATTACCGCCGCGGGCACCGGTTGCATGTCCGCAATCGATGCGGAGCGCTGGTTGGCGGAACAGGGTATCGATTAGAAGAGCCTCGTTGCGCTGGTTCGCGGGTGCGGAGTGGGAATGACGTTATCCAAATCAAAGCTTGAAAAGCTCACCGATCACTCGACGGATATCGTCGTTGCGACCGATAGCGATGGCACCGTGGTCTACTACAACGACGGGGCCGCACGAAGTCTGGGCTACACGCCGGACCAGATCCTGGGCTCCTTCGTGGGTCGCCTCTACCCGAGTCTCGAAGAGGCTCAACGCGTCATGGAGGGACTTCGGTCCCAGGGACGAGACCCGTCTTCGAATCCGAGCGCCGTCCGGACTGTCTTCGTTGCGAAGGACGGAACCGAGATCCCGGTCGCCATTTCGGGGACCGTTCTTTATGCGGAAGATGGAACGGAAGACGGCAGCGTCGGCTACGCGAAGGATTTGCGCGAGATCTTGAGAAAGGATCAGCTCGCGACGCTCGGCGAGGTGGCCATCGGGCTGTCCCACGAAATCAACAACCCCCTCGCGATCATCCTCAACCAATCGGAGCTTCTCGAGCGGGACATTGGGCGATTGGCGGGAGAGGCAGACATTTCCGTGGAGACCGAACGGGTCGATGCCATCCGGCGAGAAGTCGTCCGGGTCTCGGAAATTCTTGCGCGCCTGGGCGAGATGGCCGAGACCGAGACCTACGAGACCATCGACTACGCGGGTCCAGCGCGAATGATCGACCTTCGCAAGCGACGCGAAGTGGACGCGGCGCTCGATCCGCACCTTTCGGGACTTTGTGTTCTCGTTGTCGACGACGACCCGGGCATTCGCGAAACCCTGAAGGAGGTATTGGAAGGGTGGGCATGCGTCGTCGTGACCGCAGGCGATGGCCGCGAAGCCCTTGAGCGGATCGATTCCCAAGAGGTCGACCTGGTGCTTTCGGATGTCGTGATGCCCGAAATGGACGGGCATGAACTCTTTCTAGCGGTTCGCGAACGCCGACCGGAACTGCCCGTCTTGATGATGACGGCCTTCCACTATGACAAGGATCACATCATCAAGCGCAGCCGCCTGGAGGGGCTTCCCGGGGTGATCTTCAAGAAACCCGTCGATCCCGTGCGCCTCCGCGAAATCATGGTGAAGACGCTCTCCGACGCGTCTTGATCTCTTCTTGCGCCGGGGTGCGAGCGGCGCAGATGGCGTCGACGTGTCGATAACCGGCTAGCCGCAGTGCGCGGGCGGCGGCGACGAGCGTCGCCCCCGTGGTGGCGACATCGTCGACGAGAAGCAGGGTTTCCCAGCCCCGCTTTTGGGGCCCATCGCCACGAAAGGCCCCGGCGACGTTGACCATGCGTGCCTCGCGGTCGAGCGGCGTCTGGCTGGGGGTGTCGCGGAGACGAACGAGCAGGGTCGGCGACGCCAGGGGACGACCCAGTTGTCGCGCGGCGGCGCGTGCCAGCAGCGCTGCGGGGTTGAAGCCGCGCTCACGGAGCCGTCGGGGATGGAGCGGTACTGGAACCACCGCGTCGGGTGGCGGACCCGGCCGCCGGAGCACCGCCGCCCGTACCCAATCCTCGACGACACGGCGGGCGGCGGGGTCCAGGCCCATCGGCCCCGGGCGGGGGTACTTGAAGCGCTGCATCCAGGCTTGTGACCCCGCTTCGTAGGCCACCGTGGAGCGGCATCGAGGCAGGGCCGGCCCCCACCCGGCGCAGGCCAGGCACCCGGGAGCGCTCGGGTCGATTGCGCCTGGAAAGCAGGCACAGGCGAGTCGGGGAATCCGGGCATGGCAAGCCGCGCAGAGAGTCGGCGGCCGAGCCGACGCCGGGGAGCGGAGCTGCGCCTTCCCGCATTCTGCGCACTGCGGAGGAGCCAGCAGGTCGAGCCAACTCGAAGCGAAGGAGCGAAGCATCGGGCTCTCCCCGGGACCGGGGGCGAGAGGCTAGCGGAGCAGCGAGCGACCGGACATCTCTGGCGGTTGCGGAAGGCCAAGCAATTCGAGCACGGTCGGGGCAAGGTCGGCGAGCCCCCCGTTGCTGAGGCCCGCTTGGGCGGCGGCATTCGTGGAGTCTCGGCGGATCCAGTAGAGCGGGACCGGGCCGGTGGTATGGGCCGTATGCGGTTCGCCGGTTGCGGGATCGACCATTAGTTCGCAGTTGCCGTGATCGGCGGTGATCAACACCTGTCCATCGAGATCCAGGACCGCCCGGGTCATCGTTTCGAGGCAGCGGTCGATGGTTTCCACGGCCTTGACCGCGGCGTCGAGGATGCCGGTGTGCCCGACCATGTCGGGGTTGGCAAAATTGATCAAGACGAAGGCGTAATCCTCCGATTCGAGCTTGGCGATCAAGCGATCGACCAGGGGCTGGGCGCTCATTTCGGGCTTGTGGTCGTAGGTGGGTACGTCCCGAGGAGAAGGGACCAGGACTCGCTCCTCTCCCGCGAAGGGTTCTTCGACGCCCGCGTTGAAGAAGAAGGTGACGTGGGCGTATTTCTCGGTCTCCGCCATGCGCAGTTGCGGAAGGCCCGCTTCGGAGAGTACGGCCCCGAGGACGTTCTCGGGCTCTTGGGGATCGAAAGCCTGGGGCAGCCCGAAATCCGGGTCGTATCGCGTCATGCAGAGAAAGCCGGACAGGCGCACCGTCCGTTCTCGAACGAGTTGGCCGGAGAAGCGCTCGGGCAGAGCGCTGGTCAGGGCGTTGGTCAACTGGCGTGCGCGGTCGGCTCGAAAGTTGAGAAAGAAGATTGCATCGCCGTCCTCGAGGGCTCGGCCCCCCGCGATGACACAGGGTTCGACGAATTCGTCGCCCTCGTCGCGCGCGTAGGCCGCTTCGACGGCGGCCAGCGCGTCGGGTTCCTCGCGACCCTGGCGTAGAACGATGGCCTCGTACGCCCGTTGGATGCGGTCCCAGCGGTTGTCGCGGTCCATGGCCCAGTACCGACCGGTTACGGTGGCTACGTGGGAACCCGCGGCTTCGACCCGAGGCAACAGCGCGCGGACGAACTCGAGTCCCGAGCGAGGGGGCGTATCTCTTCCGTCGAGGAAGACATGGACCGCCGTTCGAATTCCGCGCTCCCCACAGGCTTCAAGTACCTTGTAGAGGTGTTCCTGGTGGCTGTGCACTCCGCCATCGGAGACCAGGCTCATCAGGTGGAGAACGCCTCCCGAGTTGGAGACCGCTTCCAGCAGGCGTGAAATCTCGGGGTTGCTCGTCATGGCTCCCCCGCCGAGGGCCTCGGAAATTCGGACCATGTCCTGGACGATCACGCGCCCGGATCCCATCGTCATGTGCCCGACCTCGGAATTCCCCATCTGCCCTTCCGGCAGGCCGACGGCGGAGCCCGAGGTTTCGATCTGTGCGCGTGGGAACTCGTCGTGTACCCGGTCGAGAAACGGCGTGTGAGCGACGGCGGTTGCGTCGACGGGGCTCCCGTCGCCAATCCCAAACCCGTCGAGGACACACAGAAGAACCGGCCCGCTCACGGCGCGCTCCCAACGGGGTCCGGATGGACCGGGAGACCCAGTTCGAGGCGCGGCGCATCGCTCCACAGCCGCTCCAGGTCGTAGTGCGCGCGGATTTCCGGGATGAAGATATGGATGATGAGATCGGCGAAGTCCATCAGGATCCAACGACCGTCGGTATAGCCTTCGATACCGAGAGGGCGCTCTCCCTGGGCTCGGAGTCGTCGTTCGATGGCGTCGGAAATCGAGCGAACCTGGCGATCGGAGCCGCCCGTGAGCAGGATGAACGTGTCGGCAAAGGAGCTCACCTCGCTGACGTCGAGAACGACGAGCTCTTCCGCTTTTAGACCGAAAGCGGCCTCCGCCGCTTCCCGTGCCATCGCTAGGCGATCGAGTTCAGTCAAGATCGCCGCTCCTGCTTCCACGTTGAATCGGCCGGGAAAGGTCGGGTGGACCGTGGCTCTCATAGTGACGGCTTTCAAGTACAGCGCAACCGATTCCCTCGGGAAGCAGTTCATCGACAGCTTCGCCGCGCGCGATTCGATTTCGGATCGACGAAGAGGAGATGTCGAGAGCGGGAATTTCGACGCGGTAGATCGAGGTTCCGGCCAATCGGTGCCGAGCGCTTTGGCCATCCTCGGAGAGCGTGAACGCCGCACGTACGGGGCTGGGAATCCAATCGACGAGCGTCGCATCCGGAAAAGGTGGCCGCGTCATGACCGCAAAGTCGGCAAGTTCGAAAAGAGCCTCGGGTTCTCGCCAGGTGCCGATGAGCGCGAACGCGTCGCTGCCGATCACGAATACGGGGGGCCGGGTGCCGCCCCGTTCTCGGAAGGACCGGACCGTGTCGACGGAGAAGGACGGCCCCCTGCGTTCGATCTCCATCGCGTCGACCTCGAAACCGGGACGTCCGTCCACAGCCAGGCGAAGCCAGGCGAGTCGGTCGCGTGCGGGCGCGATGGGTTCGCCGGTGGCCCCGGATTTATGGGGCGGGCGCGCGCTCGGGATGAAGACCAGGCGATCCAGGGCCAGGGCTCGGCGCATTTCTTCGGCTGCGTGGAGGTGTCCCCGGTGGACGGGGTCAAAGGTTCCCCCGAAAAGGCCGACGCCGCCCGCAGCGCGAGATCCGGTTGCCGCGGAGGCGCTCATTCGCGGAGTTGACCGTCCCCGTAGAGAATGAACTTCCGGGAGGTCAGGCCTTCGAGCCCCATCGGGCCGTAGGCGTGGAGTTTCGAGGTAGAGATGCCAATTTCTGCGCCCAACCCGAGTCGGAACCCGTCCGCAAAAGCGGTCGAGCAGTTCACACCCACGGTGGATGAATTGACGCGCCGGAGCCACTCCTCGGCGTTGCTTTTGTCGCCCGTCACGATGATCTCGGTGTGGTCCGAACCCCAGGCCCGGATGTGGTCGACCGCTTCGTCCATCCCATCGACGACCTTGACCGCGAGGATGGGCGCCAGGTATTCCGCCCCCCAATCTTCCTCTCCCGCGGCGTTGGCGTGCGCAAACGCTTCGTAGGTTTCGGGGCAGCCCCGAATCTCGATGCCTTCCCTGTGAAGGGCCTCGAGGACGCTGGGGAGAATGGTTCCCGCGGCTTCGCGGTGGCAGAGAAGGGTTTCGAGACCGTTGCACACGGCCATCTGGCGCACCTTCGAATCGATGGCGATTCGCGCGGCCATCTCGGGGTTTGCGCTGGCGTCGAGGTAAACGTGGCATACCCCGGCGTCATGCTTGATCACCGGGATCCTGGAGATCTCTGCGACCTTTTGGATCAGTCCCGGACCCCCGCGCGGGATGACCAGGTCGATGTCGCGGTACGCGCTCAGCAGCACGTCAATGGCTGCGCGGTCCGTGGTGGGAACCACGGCGACGGCGTCCTCGGGGATTCCGACGTCTCGTGCGGCGCCGCGCAACTCTTCGCCCAGTTCGCGATTCGTGCGAATGGCCTCGGAGCCCCCGCGCAGGATGACCGCGTTCCCGGCCTTGACGCAAAGGGCAGCGGCATCAATCGTGACATTGGGTCGGGATTCGTAGATGATCGCGATGACACCCAGCGGGATTCGCATTCTTCCGACGCGAAGGCCATTGGGGAGCTCGCGCATGTCCTCGACCTGGGCCACGGGATCTTCTAGCGCGGACACATCCTTGAGTCCCTGGATCATGCTCGACCAGCGGTCCGGGGAGAGAGCCAGGCGGTTGACGAGCGGTTCCGGGACGTTCTTGGCGGCGGCTTCTTCCAGGTCGAGAGCATTGGCGGCGAGGATACGCTCGCGGGAGTCCTCGAGTCGCTCGGCCAGGTGGAGGAGCCACGCATCCTTTGCGTCGGTGTCGATTTCGCTCAGCCGCTGGGAAGCCTTGCGCGCGCGCGCGGCCAGGTCGAGGATGTCACGTTCAAGATCGGGGGAGGGCATCGCTCAATTCTCCAGAAGAACGAGGTCATCGCGATGGATCACCTCGCCGTTCCAATAGCCTAGCACCCGCCGTGCCTCTCTCTTCGAAAGCCCGGCGATGCGGGCCAGGTCCGTGGCGCCGTAGGAAACCAGTCCGCGCGCGATTTCGCGTCCGCGTCGGTCTACGCAGGTGACCGTGTCGCCGACCCGGAAGCGCCCGCGGACTTCTTTCACGCGAGCCGCCAGCACGTGTCCACCCCTTTTCGTCAGGGTATCGCGCTGCTGGGGGTCTACGACGATCTCGCCGCGAGAGCGCGTCGTGAAGGCGAGCCAGTGTTGGTGGTCCCCCATCGGCTCGCTGGCGTGAACCAGGGTTCCGATTTCTTCGCCGCGTTGCACCCGCAGCAGGACATCCCGGGCCCCTCCATGACAGATCACGGTGGTCGCGCCGCACTGGGCCGCCATTTCTGCGGCCTCGAGTTTCGTGACCATTCCTCCGCGCCCGGTCCTTGAGAGGGCGGCACCGGCGGAGCGCCGGAGTGCGGGAGTGACCCGTTCGATCTCCTTGACGAGATTCGGCGCGGACTCTCCTTTCCGGGGAGGTCGCTCGTAAAGTCCGTCCACGTCCGTCAGGACGACCAACAGGTCGGCGTCGACCAGGTTGACGATCGTGGCAGAGAGCTTGTCATTGTCCCCGAAAACGATCTCTTCGGTCGCGACCGTGTCGTTTTCGTTCACGCTGGGGACGACGCCCAGCCGCAGGAGTTCCAGGAGCGTGTGCCGGGCGTTCAGGAACCGCTCGCGGTCTTCCAAACCGGACCGGGTCAAGAGGACCTGCCCGACCTTCTTGCCGCGGCGGGCAAAACGGCGCCGGTAGAGTTCAGTGAGACCGATCTGGCCAACGGCGGCCGCCGCCTGTTGCTCGCGCAGGGAGCGTTCCGCCCCGGTCCAGCCCAGTTCGAAGCGGCCCACGGCAATGGCTCCCGAGGAGACCAGGACAACTTCGATCCCGCGCTCGGCGAGAACACTGATCTGTCGAACCAGGTCACTGACCTTGCGGGTCCGAAGCAGTCCGTCTCGAGTGAGCGTACTGCTACCGACCTTGACGACGATCCGCCGAGATTTCGCCAACGCCTTGCGCTTGCGAGAAGTACTCACGAGGTGGCCTCCAGCGCCGGGGCGACGTCGAGCGCCGTGAGCATCGCGTTGACGAAACCCCCGACCCCTTCTCCCGTGGCTCCAGAGATCATGACAATGTTCTCATTCCCGACGCCAAACTGGGGGCGCAGCACGTCAAGCCGTTTGCGATCCGAGACCAGGTCGATCTTGTTGAGTGCGATCAACACGTTTCGCTCGAGCAGTTCGGGCTGGTAGCGCTCCAATTCGTTGCGGAGTGTCCGGTAATCGTCCATGGGGTCGCGCTCCTCGAGCCAGGCGGTTCCGACGTCGAGTACATGTACGAGAACTCGGGTTCGTTCGACGTGTCGCAAGAAACGATCTCCCAGGCCGACGCCCTCGCTGGCCCCTTCCACGAGTCCGGGAAGGTCGGCCACGACAAAGCGGCGATCGTCGCGTTCCACTACGCCCAGTGAAGGTACCAGTGTCGTGAAGGGATAGGCGGCGACGGCGGGTCGCGCGGCGGAAATATGCGCCAGCAGCGTTGATTTTCCGGCGTTGGGGAGTCCGACCAGTCCGACATCGGCGAGAAGTTTCAGGGCGATCTCGAGTTTCCGTATCTCTCCAGCGCGGCCCGGGAGTGCGAAGTCCGGCGCCTGCCGGGTGGGGGTTGCGAACCGGGCGTTTCCCCATCCCCCCCGTCCTCCCCGGGCGGCCCGCCAGCGTTCCCCGTCCTGGTCGAGGTCCGCCACCGGTTCGCTGTCCTCTGCGGCACCCTCGTCGAAAAAAACGGTCCCGACGGGGACTCGAACGACGATGTCGCTGCCGTTCGCGCCGGTCTTTCCCCGCCCGGCGCCAGGGCGCCCCGATTCGGCTTCAAGCGTGTGTCGGTAGCGGAAGTCGAGCAGCGTGTTCAGGTTCCGGTCCGCCACGAAGACGACATCGCCTCCACGGCCGCCGTCGCCGCCGTCCGGCCCGCCGCGCTCGACAAACTTCTCTCTTCGGAAGCTCACGCATCCGTTCCCGCCGCCGCCCGAGGCCGCGGTGATGGAAGCTTCGTCAATGAAACCCTGGTTCTTCACGTGAGTGTCCTCACGGCCAAGGAGCGACCCGTGAAAGGGTCGGATCGCAGGTGCGGCTCGAACCCGGGGGCGCTGGCGTCCTCGGGCTAGACCGGCTCCACGAATGCGCGGGTGCGACCGCGCGAGTCACCGTAACCCACCTTGCCGTCACAGAGGGCGAAGAGCGTGTAGTCCTTGCCGAGGCCCACGTTGCGCCCGGGGTGAATCGTGGTTCCCACCTGGCGAACGAGGATGGTGCCGGCACTGACCTGCTGGCCGCCGAAGACCTTAACGCCGCGTCGCTGACCGTTGCTGTCTCGGCCGTTTCGTGAACTGCCCTGGCCTTTTTTGTGTGACATCGTCAGTCCTCGATCTTGTCGACGCGCACTTCGGTGAACGCCTGACGGTGGCCGTAACTGCGCCGATAGCCGGTGCGGCGCTTGAGTTTGAAGGTGTGGACCTTGGGTCCCTTGCCCTGGTCGAGAATCGTTCCGCGAACGACTGCTCCATCGACGAGAGGTTTACCGATTCGGGTCTCGGACTCGCCGCCTACCATCAGGACTTCCGGAAATTCCACGGTGTCCCCGACGTTGCCGTCGAGTTTTTCCACCCGGACCGCCTGGCCCGGTTCTACCCGCACCTGCTTTCCGCCTGTTCGCACCACCGCGTACATCACATGCCCTCTCGGCTCGAGAAGGGCCGCAGTATCGGCGATTCTTCTGCTTCGTCAAGCGTTTCGGCCTCTGCGGCCGGTTCCGGGTCCGCACTTTCTCCCCCAGGGGACGAGGGTTCCAATGCGGCGCGTGACTCGGCCTCCAGTTCGGCCTCGATCTCGGCGGCGAGGTCGCTGGCGCTCTCGAACGCCATCGGCTCCTCCTGGACCGGAGGCTCGTCCTCGGTCTCGACCTCGCTTGGGGGGCTGGTGCGGGAATCGACCGGGGGCCCGTCGCTCTCGCTGGCGGCTAGGGGTTCCGCTTCGATCTCCGGCGGAAGTTCGTCGGTGTTGCCGGCGGTCGTTTCCATCTCCACGTCGCCCGTGGCTTCGGGTTCGGCGGCCTCTTTTGCGGCGTCGGCGAGGGCCTCGTCCGGGTCTGCGACGACCACGACGGGGGTCTCCTCGGGTGACGGAGCGTCTCCGAGCCAGCGAAGGGGGATCGACACGGGTTCCCCCTGGTCGAGGGCGGTGACTTCGAACTGTTCCTGGTGAAGCCCCGGCCGGGCTCGAACCTCGATTTCTCGGCCGAGTTCGTTGCCGAGTTCCGCGAGAACGTTGTGTTCTGAAGACAGCAGGGCCTCGGCCACCTGGGGGCTCACGGCAATGGCGATCTCTCGCCCCCCGAAGCGCGGAAGATCCTTGCGCACTTCTCGCAGAATGTTGAATGCGACGGTTTCGCTCGAGAGAACGTAGCCGCGGCCCTCGCAGTACGAGCAGGGCTCGCAGAGCGCCTGCACGAGGTTCTCGCGAGTTCGCTTGCGCGTCATCTCGACGAGTCCGAGTTCCGAAATCTTCAGGATATTGGTTCGTGCCTTGTCGTGGCGCAGGGCGTCTTGGAGGGCCCGGTATACCTTTTCTCGGTTCGCCCTGGACTCCATGTCGATGAGGTCCATGATCACGATGCCACCGATGTTGCGGAAACGCAGTTGGTGAACGATTTCCTTGACGGCTTCGAGATTTGTCTTGAGAACGGTTTCCTCGAGGTTTCGTTTTCCGACGTAGCGCCCGGTATTGACGTCGATGGAGGTGAGCGCCTCGCTCTGGTCGATGATCAGCGAGCCGCCGGACTTCAGGTAGACGCGCCGCTCGAGGTTGGCCTGGATCTGGCTCTCGAGGCCGTAGTAGTCAAAGATCGGAGTGCGGCCCGTGTAGTGTTCAAGACGCGGCTTTGGGTCGGCGACGAATTGGTTCACGAAGTCGCGCATCGTCCGGTAGGTCTCCTCGGAGTCGATGGCGATTCGTTTCGTATCGGGGCCGGTGAAGTCGCGAATCATCCGCAGGGGAAGCGGCGGTTCGGCGTAGAGAACCTTGGGCGCCCGGGCGTTCGCGGAGGCCTTCTGAACCCGCTTCCAGACCGTGGTCAGGTATCGAACGTCCGCCTCGATATCCGCGTCCCGGACCCCGCCACCCGCCGTCCGGATGATGAACCCCAGGTTCTTCGGACGAATCTGGTCGACGATTTCGCGCAGGCGTTTTCGTTCGCGATCCGATCCAATCTTTCTCGATACCCCCACGCGGGTCGACCAGGGTGTAAGAACGAGATGGCGACCGGGGATCGAGATCTGTGAAGTAATTCGTGCTCCCTTGGTCCCGATGGGTTCTTTCGCGATCTGGACGACGATTTCCTGCCCCTCTCGCAGCATCGTGTCGATCGCGAGGTTCGACCGCCCATTCCCGCGTCGCCGGCGGGAGTTTCGGGCTTCATCGCTGTCGAGTTTTCGACCTGTATCGATGTAGTCACCGGCGTAGAGGAAGGCGGCTTTTTCGAGGCCGATATCCACGAACGCGGCCTGCATTCCGGGAAGGACCCGGGTGACGCGGCCCATGACCACGCTGCCCATCACGCTCTCATCGGTGTAGCGCTCGATGTGCAGCTCGTTGAACGTCGAGCCCTCCAGGATGGCGACCCGGGTCTCGGCTTTTTCCGAGTTCACGATAATTTCGTTTTGCATCAATCTTTCCGGTGCAGGGGAAAGCGCGAACCGACGGTACCGGCGCGAAGCCGGACCGAGATTCGGGTTCCAGGCCCTATTGGTGGGCGTTCCTCTGCGGCTCTGGCGAGCTCAGCGTTTCCGAAAGATCGAAGTGTCGTAGCGGTGCCCGGTGGCAGCGCTGGCGGGATGGGGCGGGACCGAGACCCGGTTCACGGGCCTCGGTTGGACGAAGACGTTCTCCAATTGACAGAAATCGAAAATGGTTCGATGGACTCGCACGGTTTCCAAGCACACGGTCCGGCCGGATGTATATCCCTTAGAGCCCCTCGACGCGGCAACCCGCCGCCGTCCAACTCTTTAGGTTCCCCCGTGGGAATCAGGACTATGATCGTCGCGGTTCAAGCGCGCCGAGCAATCGGTACCCTCTGCCACATCGATGCCGCAATCGTGCGGCCCGTTGTGCTCGATGGTTCGTCTCCTGGGTCCCCGGTTCGCGACCCGGCCGGGCCGCCAAATATGACTAGAAGGGAACGTCATGGATTCGAGACCTCCCGTCAACCCGGACCCGCGCAGAAGCCTTCCTTCGGTGGATCGCCTGATCCGGCGCATGGCTGCAGAACACCCGGATTTGCCGCCCTGGGCGGTCAAGCAGGGGGCCCGCGAGGTTCTGGGCCGGGTCCGCGCCGGGGGGGTTGCTGCCGTCGAGTCGGTTTCCCCGGGGGGTAATCATGATGTTCTTTCCGAGACCGCCGTGATGGAGGCGTGCGCAAAGGAAGCCGCCCGCCTGGCGCGACATCACCCCACGCCCGTGGTCAATGCCACCGGGGTCGTGCTGCACACCAACCTGGGCCGGGCGCCGCTCGCTCCCGGGGCCGCCCGCGCGGCGTCGGAGGTGGCGGCCCACTACTCCGACCTCGAACTCGAACTGGCTTCCGGGCGGCGGGGCAACCGCCTCGATGCCCTGGCCGAAAAGCTACGACTGCTCTCCGGCGCGCCGGGGGCGTATGCCTGCAACAACAACGCCGCGGCGCTGCTTCTCGTTCTCGACACCCTCGCCCGGGGGCGCGAAGTGATCGTCTCGCGGGGGGAACTCGTCGAGATCGGGGGGTCTTTTCGGGTTCCGGAAATCGTCCAGCGCGCGGGTGTGCGCCTGGTCGAAGTCGGGACGACAAACCGTACACACCCCGCGGACTACGAGAATGCAATCGGGACCGAAACCGCACTGCTGCTCAAGGTGCACCGAAGCAATTTCGAACAGACGGGCTTCGTCTCCGAGGTCGACCTGGCGACCCTGGGAGAAATCGGAAAGCGCCGCGGTCTCCCTGTCGTCGAAGATCTCGGGAGTGCGACGCTGGTGGATCTCACGTCCCGGGGTCTTCCCGTGGAGTCCTACGCCCCGCTTCGATTGAGTCGTGGCGCGGATCTCGTTTGCTTTTCAGGAGACAAACTTCTCGGAGGTCCGCAAGCGGGAATTCTTCTCGGCGACGCCGAAGTCGTCGATCGCGCTCGTCGAAACCCGCTGGCCCGAGCACTTCGGCTCGACAAGATGGGAGTGGCGGCCCTCGACTGGACGCTCGAAACGATGCTGGGAGGTACGGCCGAGCAGGAGATCCCTGTATTGCGGCGCCTCCTCGAGTCGGCCGAGTCTCTCGAGCGTCGTGCCCACGGGTTTGCGGCCCGACTTCGCGCGAGCCTGGACGCGGGGATCGAAGTGTCGGTTGCAAAGGATCGCGCCGAGGTGGGCGGAGGGTCTTTGCCGGGGTTCCGACTCGAGACCTGGGTGGTCGAACTTTCCGGGGAGTTGCGACCGGAGCGCGCTGCGGCGGCTCTGCGCGGCGCCGATGTGCCGATCCTCGCGCGCATACGCGACGGTGTGCTGGTCTTGGATTTGCGGACACTCGAAGCCGACGATTGCGACCTCGTGGAAGAAGCTGCCCGTCATTGTCTTCGTTGATCCGGGATTGCCGTTCATCTAGAATTGCATCGGTTGGCCTATGCTGAATTCGAGTGTCCTGGTCCTCAATCGCTCCTTTTTGCCGATCCACATCACATCGGTACGCCGGGCTTTCTCTCTCCTTTACGGAGGGGGGGCTCGAGCCGTCGACCAGAGCTACCAGACCTTCGATTTCGAGTCCTGGATGGGGGAAGGACATTCGGCCACGTCCGAGCGGCTCGGTTCCACCGCGGGTCCCGTCCCGATTCCGCGGGTCATCTTGCTGACGCGCTTCGACGGGGTGCCACGTCGCCGCATCCGGTTTAGCCGGGCCAATGTTTTTGCTCGGGATCGCTTCACCTGCCAATACTGTGCAGTCCAGCGTCCCCGGTGGGATCTCAATCTCGACCACGTGGTGCCGCGAGCCCAGGGAGGGCGAACAACGTGGGAGAACGTCGTTTGTTCTTGCATCGCGTGCAATCGCCGCAAGGGCGGGCGCACTCCGGACCAGGCGGGCCTTCGCCTGCAGCGCAAGCCCTCTCGACCGAGGTGGAGCCCCGTTTTGAGCGTGACGCCGGCGAAGCTTCGCTATCATGAGTGGCGAGCTTTTTTGATTCCCAGCGACCGCAGCGGGACTTCTCTCGACGTTGCGGTCTGATAATTTCGCGTGCAGAGAGTTCCTTTACTGGCGGGGATAGATCCACGGACGCGACGACGAAAGCAACGGGGATTCGGTCGGCACCGGATCACCTCGGACCGCGTTTACTGGCGGTGGGCAGCGGCAAGGGGGGGGCTGGGAAGACCTTCGTCGCGGCGAACCTGGCCGCTTCTCTTGCGGCCAGTGGTCAACGCGTCATTGCCATCGACACCGATCTAGAGAGTGCGAATCTTCATACCTGCCTGGGGATTGCGCCGCCTCGGCAGGGCCTGGCCGATTTCGTTGCGCGCCGGGAAGAAGACCTGCGCAAGCTTGCGTTCGAGACCCCGGTTACCAACCTCCGCCTGGTCGCCGGCACCCATGGACACCTTGCGGATGCGCAGCCCGACAATGCCCGGCGTGTCCGGTTGATTCGCGCGCTGCGCCAGCTCGACGCCGACTTCGTCATCCTCGACCTTGCAACGGGGATGCAGTCCGCGACGCTCGACTACTTCCTGGTCGCCGACGACGGTCTCCTCGTGGTCAACCCCGAACCGGTATCCGTCGAGAATGCCTACGGGTTCTTGCGCGCCGCCTACTACCGCCGCTTGAGACAGGCCATGGTGAGCCAGTCGCTTCGCGAACTGATTACCGAAGTGATGGATCCGCGTAACGAGGGCGGGATCCGCACGCCCCAGGAGTTGTTTCGAGAAATCGAGTCGACGGACCCTGCCGAGGGCGCACGCTTTGTTCGCACCGTGTCCGAGTTCCGTCCGAGAATCGTGATCAATGGCGCGCGCAGCGCGGAAGATATCCGGTTGGGATTCTCCATGGTGAGCGTGTGTCGCCGCTATTTTGGTGCCGAACTCGACTACCTGGGGTACATCAATCACGATGAAGCCGTGAGGCTTTCGGTGGCGGCTCGGGAACCCCTTGTTACCTACGCGGAGCAAGCGGATGCCGCGATCTACCTGGAACGGATTGCGCGGAAGATTAGTGGTCCGCCGCCCGCGGTTCCTACGGAGAATTCGCGATGAGGACCGTCGAAGAGTTGGATCACTACGAACTCCTCGAGTTGCCGCGGGGTGCGGACGGCGCGCAGGTCGAAAAAGCCTTTCGAGCCTTGAGTGCGACCTACGCCCCGGGCTCCCTGGCGATCTATTCCATCCTGGATGTCTCGGATGCCGAGTTCATTCGCGAGCGAATCGACCAGGCCTATCGCGTACTTTCCGACGAGGAGCAGCGCCACCACTACGATGTATTTCTGGTCCAGGGAGTGCCGCCTGGATCGGACGCCGAGGACGAAGGGTCTGACGAAGAACCCGAACCTGTCCCGCTCGAGGCATCGCCTCCTCCGGTTTCCGTGGAGGAGCCCGCGGAGGCCGCGCCCATTTTGCCCCAACCGGTTCTTGCGTCATCGGATGCGGAGGAGACCGATTACAACGGGGCCGGCTTGCGCCGAGCGCGTTTGCGGCGGGGGCTCGAAATCGATCAACTCGCGAGCATTACGAAGATCAGCCCAAACTATCTCCGCTGCATCGAAGAAGAACGCTACGACGAACTGCCCGCGGTCGTGTACGTGCGGGGATTTGTTGCGGCGTCGGCTCGAGCTCTCGGCCTCGATCCCGACGAAGCGGTAAATCGCTACGTCGCGCACTTCGAGGCGGCGAGAAGCGGCCCCAGGCGAAGTCGGTTTCTCGGACGGAAGTGAACCGTGGCGGATGATCCCGACCCGGGTTCACGCTTGCCGACGCCTCCGCCGGTTTCCCTGGAGGTTTCCGAGTCGGAAGCGGGGTCGCGCGTCGACGTGGCTCTCTCGAGCCTTGCCGCAGTCCCGCGGTCAGAGGTCCAGCGTTGGATTTCCGCGAACCGAGTCCGTCTCAACGGGGGGCCGTGTCGAGCGAGTCGGCGGGTGTCGCTTGGCGACACGGTAGAGGCATGGCCCCCTGAACCGGTGGAGGCCTTGGTACTCCCGGAAGCCATGGAGTTGGACATCCTCTACGAGGATTCGTGGCTGATTGTCATCAACAAACCGGCGGGACTCGTCGTTCATCCGGCTCCTGGGCACCCGCGTGGCACTCTCGTCAACGCGTTGCTGGGTCACTGCGGAGATCTTGCGGGCGCAGGGGGTGTGCTGCGCCCGGGGATCGTTCACAGGCTCGATCGAGGAACCTCCGGCGTCCTGGTGGCGGCGAAGAATGACGGGGCTCATCGAAACCTGTCCGACCAATTCCATGACCATTCCATCGAGAGAATCTATCGAGCGTTCGTTCGAGGTCTGCCTTCGGCCGATGCCGGAACCGTTCGGCGAGCCATCGGCCGCCACCCCCGGGACCGTAAGCGCATGTCGGTGGCCACTCGTGCCGGGCGCGAAGCGGCGACGGGCTGGACGGTGCGCGCACGCTTTCCCGTTTCGCGTCGAAGCGACCTCGAGATTCGCCCCGAGACGGGGCGGACGCACCAGATCCGGGTCCACCTGGCTAGCGTGGGTCTGCCGATTGCCGGAGACACGGTCTACGGGCGAGCGCGTCGGGCGGAAATCGACCGGCCGGCGCTGCATGCGGCCGTGCTCGGTTTTGTTCACCCCGAGAGCGGTGAAGGGCTGCGCTTCGAAGCCCCTCTTCCCCAGGACATGCTCGATTTGCTGGGCGAGATGCAGCGGCGGGAGGGTCGAGCGTGAGCAATGGCTTTCTTCGCCATCCGCTCCTGGCAAGCCTTGGCGTAGAGCACGGTTTTGGAACCAAGGCGGCGACGGAGGTGGCCGACGTTCGGCGGCCGAGGCAGGTTCATGGCTGCGCGGTAGCCCGACCGGATTCCTTGGGGGAGTTACGGCCCGCCGAAGCCGACGCCGTGTTCAGCGATCGCCCGGGGATGCGGGTGGGGGTGGTTACTGCGGACTGTGTTCCGATTCTTGCGGCTCGCGCGAGCGGAGGAGTGGTCGCGATTCATGCCGGTTGGCGCGGCCTCGCCGCGGGCGTGGTATCCGAGGGAATCCGGGCGCTTGCCGAAGATGAAGCGCAACGCCCGTCCATCCGGGCCGTGATCGGGCCCGCGATCGGGGCTTGCTGCTACGAGGTTGATCGACCCGTTCTCGACGCGATGCGTCTTCGGTTTGGCGAGGATCTGGACAAGGCGCTTTCGCCCTCGCGGCCCGGCCACGCCCGAATCGACTTGTCCTGGCTGGTGCTTTGCGAGTTGCGCAGCGAGGGCCTGGCCCGTGAACACCTGGGCCGGTTGGACGATGCCTGTACGTACTGTGATTCACGTCGCTTCCATTCTTTCAGGCGGAGCGGACCCCGTGCGGGAAGGCTGCTTCACTTCATCGAGGCGACGACATGCGCCGAGGCTTGACAGCCCATGCCTGTGTGGATACGGTCCAAAACGTTCTCCCCCCGATTTTCCCGAACCCCTCGATCCGTTCCTTCTGGCGCTTGAGCGCTCCCGCCGAACTTCTCTTTCCGAAACCCACCCCCGGGCTCACCGACGAGCCGCGAACCGACGAAAAAGACGCTTCCCGCCGTTTTTTCACACCCCCCTTTCACGCCATCCAACTCCAATCCTTTTCGAAGCGACAGGCTTGCTAACGAAGACTCCCCTCAAACGCGGGACCCAACTACGAAGAGATCCATGAAGTGACGCAACGAACGACGGATTCAAACGGCTCCGGGAGCAATCGCAGTCGACGTAACCGGGGACGCCGCTCCCGGGGGGGTGGAGGCGGTCGCGACTCGAGAGCGCCGCGCCGCGACTACCTGCCTTCGGACGACGAATTGGACGAGGATGAAGCGGCGGCACTCAAGGACGATTCGGGCGAGCGCATCGACGTCAAGGATCTGAAATCCAGGTCGATGCCGGAACTCACGCTTCTTGCCCGGGAAATGGATGTCGAGAACGCCGGAGGCCTTCGCAAGCAGGACCTGGTCTTTTCGATCCTCAAGGCCCAGACCGAGAAGCACGGCCGCATCCATGCGGAAGGGGTTCTCGAAATTCTGCAGGATGGCTTTGGCTTCCTGCGGGCCCCGGACCAGAACTATCTCGCCGGTCCCGACGACATCTACGTTTCTCCCTCCCAGATCCGGCGTTTCAATTTGAGTACGGGCGACACCGTGCAGGGACAGGTGCGCCCGCCGAAGGAAGGGGAGCGCTATTTCGCTTTGCTCAAGGTCGAAGAGATCAACTTCGAGGCTCCCGAGAGCACCCGCCAGAAGATTCTCTTTGACAACCTGACCCCGCTGTACCCCGAGGACCGCTTCGAACTGGCGGGCTCCTCCGGAGGGTTGACGACGCGGATCATCGATCTGATTGCCCCGCTCGGGAAAGGGCAGCGTGCCCTGATTACGTCACCGCCGAAGGCGGGCAAGACGATGATCCTGAAGGACATCGCCAACGCCATCGCCGAAAGCCACCCCGAGGTCTACCTCATCGTGTTGCTCATCGACGAGCGCCCGGAAGAGGTGACCGACATGCAGCGCACCGTCAAGGCCGAGGTCATCTCGTCGACTTTCGATGAACCGGCCACCCGGCATGTCCAGGTTGCGGACATGGTGATTGCCAAGGCCAAGCGCCTGGTCGAGCACAAGCGGGACGTCGTGATTCTTCTCGATTCGATCACGCGCCTGGCCCGAGCGCACAACACCGTCGTTCCCCACTCGGGGAAGATCCTTTCCGGAGGAGTCGATTCGAATGCGCTCCACAAGCCCAAGCGGTTTTTTGGTGCGGCTCGAAACGTCGAAGAGGGGGGGAGTCTCACCATTGTCGGAACGGCATTGATCGAGACGGGCTCGCGGATGGACGAGGTCATTTTTGAAGAATTCAAGGGCACGGGCAACAGTGAACTCGTTCTTGATCGTAAGCTCGCCGACCGTCGGACCTACCCGGCGATCGATATCACGCGCTCGGCCACCCGGCGCGAGGAACTCCTGCTCTCGGAATCGACCCTGAATCGCATGTACATCCTGCGGAAGGTCCTGGCCCCGCTTTCGCCGGTGGATTCCATGGAATTTCTCCTCGAAAAGATCAAGCACACCGAGACCAACGAGGAATTCCTGGACTCGATGAATTCCTAGCTCGGCACGGGTGGCCGGGGCCGGCCTCGAACCGCCCTGCTGGACCGATGGCCCGCCCGTCTTCGTGACGGGGAAGAGATTCTCGATGCCTGACTTTCTCGAACGAATCAGCGACGCGGAAGCCCAGTCGCGAGAAATCGAAACCGCTCTCGCGGACCCCGAGCAGACCCGCCATCCTGGGCAATTCCAGAAGCTGGCCAAGTCGCTCGCAAAGTTGCGACCGCTGATCGAGACCGGGGCTCGGTATCGCACTGCCGTGGATGAAATCGCGGAGTCCGAGGCCCTTCTCGGGGATGAGGATGCGGAGGTGGCCGAGCTCGCCCGGGGCGAACTCGAGGGGCTCCAAACCGAGAAGCTGGAACTCGAGGAAGCACTGCGCGTGCTCCTCACTCCAAAGGATCCAAACGACGAGAAGAACGCAATTTTCGAGATCCGCGCCGGAACCGGTGGAGAGGAGGCCTCGCTCTTCGCGGCCGATCTCTTTCGGATGTATTCACGCTACGCCGAGACGCTGGGCTGGAAGATCGAGATCCTGAGCCAATCGCCCACCGACAGCGGGGGGGTGAAGGAAGTGATTCTCAGCGTCGACGGGGATGACGTGTTCTCGCGATTCAAGTTTGAGCGGGGGGTGCACCGCGTGCAGCGAGTTCCCGAAACGGAGTCCCAGGGCCGCATCCATACTTCGACGGTGACCGTCGCCGTCATGCCCGAGGCCGAGGAGGTGGATATCGAGATTGCCGCAACGGATCTCCGAATCGACGTCATGCGCGCGGGGGGGCCCGGCGGCCAGAGCGTCAATACAACAGACTCGGCGGTCCGGATCACTCACGTTCCTACCGGAACGGTCGTTCAGTGCCAGGACGAGAAGTCGCAACACAAGAACAAGGCGAAAGCCATGAAGGTGCTTCGCTCGCGTCTCTACGAACTCGAAGAACAGCGGCTGGCCGCCGAGCGCTCCGAGGCACGTCGTTCGCAGGTCGGCTCGGGCGAGCGAAGCGAGAAGATCCGAACCTACAATTTTCCGCAGAACCGCATCACGGATCACCGCGCGAGCGTGACGCTCCACAAGCTCGAACAGGTCATGGAGGGGGACCTGGGAGAACTCCTCGATGCGGTGTCGGCCCACATGGTGGCCCAGGCCGAGGCGGAGGCATGAGTGTCCAGGGGCGAGGTGCCCCCGCGCTGGCGAAGCCTGCGGGCGAGTGGACCGTGCTTGCGCTGCTTCGATGGACGACCGGTTTCTTCCAGGAACGCGGGATCGAGTCGGCGCGTCTCGACGCGGAGTGCCTCCTCGCCGAGGCGTTGGGCTGCGACCGGGTTTCGCTCTACGTGGATTTCGAAAAGCCCGTGACGGCGGCCGAGCGCGACCGGTTCCGGGAACTCGTTCGCCGCAGAGCCGGGGACCGTGTCCCCGTCGCCCAGTTGCTCGGTCGCCGAGAGTTCTGGTCCCTCGATTTCGAGGTCACTCCCGACGTCCTGACCCCGCGCCCGGAGACGGAGGTTCTCGTGGGGTGGGCCATCGACCGACTGGCCGATGCCCAACCGGGTTCGAAAGTTCTCGACGTGGGGACGGGATCGGGTTGTGTCGCACTGGCGGTGGCCTCGGAACTGCCGAACATCCAGGTGGTGGCGACGGATGTCTCCGAGGCGGCCCTGGAGGTGGCGCGGCGCAATATCGCGTCGCTGGATCTTGGCGACCGCGTCCAGGTGCGTTCCGGGTCGCTTTTTGAGCCGGTAGCGGGAGAGTTCTTTGACTGCATCCTGTCGAATCCGCCCTACATCGCACGCGGTCACGCCGGGAGCCTCCCCCCGGAATTGAGCCACGAGCCAGAGCAGGCCCTGTTTGCCGGCGAGGACGGTCTCGACGTCATCCGGGCCCTGCTGGGGCAAGTCCAGAACCACCTGAAGCCGGGGGGGCAGGTCGCCATCGAGATCGATCCCAGGCAGGAAGCACCCGTTTGTGAACTATTCGAGGGGTCGGGACTGTCCAACCTGCGGTCGCTGCGCGACCTTTCGGACAATCCACGGGTGGTGACCGGGACCCGTACGTAGTTCGGGGAACCCGGTAGAGGGGAATGGATGGACCAGATCAGCGTGCGAGGGGGAACTCGGCTCGAGGGAGAGGTGAGCGTCTCCGGCTCCAAGAATGCCACGCTCGCCCTGATGGCGGCGGCTCTTCTCGGCCAGGGCGAGACCGTCTTGCGCAACGTCCCGCGCGTTCGAGACGTGGACCACATGTTGGAACTGCTTCGCGGGCTGGGAGCCCGGGCGGACTGGGATCCCGAAGACGATCACCGGGTGCGAATCGACCCCGAGACGATAGCCACGCCCGAAGCGCCGTACGAACTGGTTCGAAAGATGCGCGCTTCCTTCGTGGTTCTTGGACCGTTGCTCGCCCGCTTTGGGTGCGGTCGCGTCTCCGAACCCGGTGGTTGCGCCATCGGAGTTCGCCCGGTCGACCTGCACCTGAAGGGCTTTGAAGCCCTGGGGGCGAAGATCCGTCTCGATCACGGCACGATCGAGGCCTTCGGCGCCCGGCTCTGCGGCACGCAGATTCATTTCGACACCGTGACCGTGGGGGGGACTCAAAACGTCATGATGGCGGCAAGTCTCGCCTCGGGGGAAACGATTCTCGAGAATGCAGCGCGCGAACCCGAGGTGGTGGAACTCGCGGATTTCCTGAACCGGATGGGTGCACGGATTCAGGGCGCGGGGAGCGATCGGATCGTCATCCGAGGCGTCTCGGATCTTCGCGGCGTACACCACGATGTCTCGGGGGACCGAATCGAAGCCGGTACGCTTCTCGCGGCCGGAATGATCACTCGTGGCGAAGTCCGCGTTCGTGGGATCGATCCGGCCAGCATGGATTCCATGCTCGAGAAAATCCGGGAAACCGGTGCCGAGGTGGATGTCGAACCCGACAGCGTCGCCGTAAGGGCGGGAGCCCCGGCGCGCCCCATTCGCGTCGTGACGGCCCCCTATCCCGGTTTTCCCACCGACATGCAGGCGCAGTTGATGGCCGTACTCAGTGTTGGCGATTCCTCCAGCGTCGTGACGGAGACGGTTTTCGAGAATCGATTCATGCACGTTCCGGAACTCGTGCGCATGGGGGCCGATATTTCGCTGGATGGTCGCTCGGCTCACGTTCGAGGCCAGGCGCAGTTGGCTGCTGCCCCGGTCATGGCCACGGATCTGCGCGCTTCGGCGTGTCTTCTTGTCGCGGGCCTTGCGGCGCGCGGGGAGACGCTTGTGAGCCGCGTCTACCACATCGACCGGGGTTACGAGCGAATCGAGGAGAAACTCCAGGCCCTGGGCGCCGAGATTCGGCGGGAGAACTGACGAGCATGGCGGCCAAGACCTCCACGAAACCGCTCCGGGTTTTCGAAACCACGGCGAAGGATTTCGACAAGAACTGGAGCAAGATCTGCCAGCGGCGAGCCGATTCGGTCTCGGATGCCGAAGTGGATGCGGTGGTTGAGGCGATCGTGGGACGCGTTCGGCGCGGGGGGGACAAGGAACTTCTCTCCTGCATCGAAGAATTTGCTGGGGCCAAGCTCAAGAGCGTCGCGGTCTCACCAGGGGAATGGGACGACGCGTGTGACGCCGTGGATCCCGCGGACCGAGCCGCGCTCGGCAAGGCGGCCATGCGCGTGCGCGAATTTCACCGAAAACGGATTCCGTCGAGTTGGGAAATGCAGGAGGAAGGCGGGGCGCGGATGGGCCAGCGTATCCGTCCGCTGGATCGGGTCGGCCTCTACGTGCCCGGCGGAAAGGCGTTTTACCCCTCCTCGGTGATCATGAACGCGATTCCTGCCTCGGTGGTCGAGGTTCCTGAAATCGTCATGGCTTCGCCGCCGGGGGCCGACGGGCTCCTGAAACCCGAGGTTCTGATGGCGGCACGCCTGGCCGGTGTTCACCGCGTCTTCAAGATGGGTGGGGCGCAAGCCGTGGCGGCGTTGGCCTACGGGACCCCTTCCGTGCCCCGGGTCGACAAGATCGTCGGGCCCGGCAATGCCTACGTGGCTGCGGCGAAGCGGCGGGTTTTTGGCGACGTGGGGATCGATTCCGAGGCCGGTCCCACCGAGGTCTGTATTGTCGCCGACAACAGCGCCACGCCCGCTTGGCTGGCCGCGGACCTGATTTCCCAGGCCGAACACGATGAACTCGCCCAGGCGATTCTCGTGACGCACGTGAAGAAGTGGGTGAACCGGGTCCAGGACCAGGTGGCGCGCCAACTCGAGAGCCTCGATCGCGCGAAGATGGCCAAGAAGGCGCTGTCGACCCGCGGGGCGATCCTCGTTACGCGAAACCTCGAGGAGTCGATTACACTCGCCAACGAGTACGCGGCGGAACACCTGGTCCTGGCCTGCGATGACGCGGACGCCCTGATGAAGGACGTGGTCAATGCTGGGGCGGTATTTCTCGGGCACTATACGCCCGTCGCCGCAGGAGACTATCTCGCGGGGCCGAACCACGTGCTTCCCACGGGCGGGACGGCGCGTTTTTTTTCGCCGCTGGGCGTCGAAGATTTTTTGAAGCGGACGTCGTTCGCAAAATTCGAAGCCTCGAAATTACGAGAACTCGGAAGCGACGTAATTCGCCTCGCCGAGATCGAGGGCCTGACCGGCCACGGGAATTCGGTCGAGCTGCGTCTACAGAAGATTCGGAAAAACCGCCGAGAGCGAGAAGCCGCGAGAGATTCGGAACGCTGAAACAGCGTAGGCGCGGGAGGAGAGAATGAGCGAAAACTCGGAGAATGGCCGCGAACGTCGATCGGCCATCGAGCGCAATACGAAGGAGACCCAGATCCGGGTCGAGATCGCGCTCGATGGGTCGGGCGTGTACGAGATTGATACGGGTGTGGCCTTTTTTGACCACATGCTGGAGTCGTTTTCGCGTCATGCCTTGTTCGATCTGAAGATCAAGGCCCGGGGGGACCTCGACGTCGATACCCATCACACCATTGAGGATGTCGGGATCGTCATGGGGCAGGCGTTTCGAGAGGCACTAGGATCAGCTGTCGGAATTCGGCGTTTCGGACAGATGACGCTTCCCATGGCGGAATCGAAAGTCGAGGTCACGGTGGACGTCTCCAACCGCCCGTTCCTTCTCTATCAGGTCGATCTCGTGAACGACCGCATCGGTTCCTTCGATGCGACCCTGACGGAAGATTTCCTCCAGGCCTTGAGCCAGAACGCGGGGCTCGATCTCCACGTCGAACTCCGGTACGGGCGCAATCCCCACCACGTGGTCGAAGCGATTTTCAAGGGTTTGGCTCGCGCCCTGCGGGCGGCTGTCGAAATGGACCCGAAGCAAAGCGGGCTGCCGACCGTGAAGGGAGCTCTCTGAGGAGCGACCCATGTCCGCCCCCCCTTCGATTGCGATTGTCGACTACGGAGCCGGAAACATTCGAAGCGTTGCGAAAGCGCTCGAAAGGTCGGAGTTGCAGCCGCGTGTCTCCCAGGATCCCTCCGAGGTCGTCGCGGCGGATGGAGTGATTCTCCCCGGGGTCGGCGCGTTCCGCGACGGCATGAGCCGCTTGCGAGATCTCGGTCTCGACGATGCGATTCGGGAGGCGCTGGAGCGAGGACGTCCCTATCTCGGTCTTTGCCTCGGCTTGCAGGTTCTCTTCGACGAGAGTGATGAGCATGGGCGAACTCCGGGTTTCGGAGTCCTGCCCGGTCGCGTCGAGCGTTTCCCGGACCGGGATGTCTCTGGGGATCGGCTGCGGGTACCGCAGATCGGATGGAACGAGGTCCGTTTTTCGGGAGACCATCCGATGCTCACGAGCCTGCCGGAAACCGACTACTTCTACTTCGTCCATTCCTATCGATCGGTTCCGAGCGAGCCGGAACAAATCGTGGGAACGTCGGATTACGGAGGGCCGTTTGCGGCCGCTGTCGCCCGGGAAGGGGTTTTTGCCGTGCAGTTTCACCCGGAGAAAAGCCAGGCCGCGGGCAAGCGGCTGCTGGACGCTTACCGGTTGTGGGTGGAGGACATGCGTTGAGCCGGTCGTCGGAGGCCCCTTTCGAGGTCATCCCGGCCATCGATCTGCTCGGGGGTGAGTGCGTCCGACTCTCCCAGGGCCGGTATGACCGGGCCACGACCTACGACGTGGATCCCGGGGCGGTCGCGGGGCGCTTTACAGCGACCGGCATTCGGCGCCTCCACGTGGTGGATCTCGATGGTGCACGGGACGGTCGCCCGGTGAACCAGTTGGCGATCGCCGCCATCGTGCGTGCGGCGGGAGACGTTCCCGTCCAACTCGGTGGGGGGATTCGAACGCTCGAAGCGGTCGAGGCGGCGCTGGAACTGGGTGTCGACCGCGTGATTCTGGGCACCGTGGCCTTGCGCGATCCCACCCTGGTGCGTAGCGCCGCCGAACAGTTTTCGGGGCGCATTGTCGTGGGGATCGATGCGCGGGACGGGCGGGTAGCGGTTGAGGGGTGGATGGAGACGAGCGACGCACGAGCGGTCGACCTGGCCCGGAGTTTTGAAGAGGCCGGCGTTTCGGCGCTGATCTATACCGACATCGCCCGCGACGGGATGCTGACTGGGCCGAATCTCGACGCTACCGCGACGCTGGCCGATGTCGTGAGCATCCCCTAGAACGCTTCCGGCGGCGAGGGTTCAGAGAGCGACGTGGTTGCCGCCGCGGCCTTGGCGAATCGGGGGGTTTCCGGGGTTATCGTCGGTCGCGCGCTCTACACGGGTGCGGTGGGACTGGAGAGCGTCCTGGAGAAGATCGCATGTTGACCAAGCGAATCATCCCCTGCCTCGATGTCGACAAGGGCCGGGTCGTCAAGGGCGTTCAATACGTGAACCACGTCGATGCGGGAGACCCTGTCGAGGTTGCGCAGATCTACGATGCACAGGAAGCCGACGAGATCACGTTTCTCGACATCACGGCGAGTTCCGAGGAACGAGGGATTCTCCTGGACGTGGTTTCGCGCACCGCCGAAACGGTTTTCATGCCGCTGACGGTGGGTGGAGGCGTTCGCAGTCTCGACGACGTTCGCGATCTTCTCAACGCGGGCGCGGACAAGGTTTCGATCATGACCGCCGCGGTCGAGAATCCGGACTTGGTCGCGGAAGCGGCGATCAAGATCGGCAGCGCCAACCTCGTGGTCGCCATCGATGCCCGCCGTGTGGTTGACGAGGGAAAAAACCCCCGTTGGGAGGTCTGCACCCACGGTGGGCGAAGGCCGACAGGAATCGATGCCGTGGCCTGGGCTGCGAGAATGGCCGAAGCCGGGGCGGGCGAAATCCTTCTGACGAGCATGGATCGCGACGGCACCAAGAGCGGTTACGATCTGGAGCTGCTTCGCGCCACGGCGGAGGCGGTTTCCGTTCCCATCGTGGCCTCCGGTGGGGGCGGCAGCGCGGCGGACCTCGCGGCGGCCCTTGGCGAAGGGCCCGATGACGGTCATGCCCAGGCCGCCCTCGCGGCCTCCATATTCCACTTCGGAGAGGTCACCGTGGGGGAGGTCAAGCGCGATCTCCTGGAGCGGGGGGTTTCGGTCCGGCCGCCCTCTTCTTGATCGATTATTTGGCCTGCGCTAGGTTGTCTCGTTCGCCGAAGAAGTCGGGTTTCATGCTGCAAAATCGGCAACTTGCCGCAGCGCGTTATCCGCAGAGCAATGATTCGGACAGGCTCGAGACCGGGGCGCCAGCAAGGTGCAACTTCCCCGGAACGTGCCGAAAATGACTCGGTGTTCTGGGTCGGCGAAACGAGAGTCGAGTTTTCATCAAATGACGGATGAGATCCCCCCGCGCCGGCGGGAGAGTCCCATCCTGAGCCGGACAGGCGGAGTCTGGTCGCTTTTGCCTCCATCCGCCCAAGAATAACGGGAAAAGGGGTTTCGATGTCAGTCATCAAGGTCAAGGACAACGAGTCGTTTGAGGTCGCGATGAAACGATTCAAGAAGTCCTGCGAGAAGGCTGGCATCCTGACCGAGTTGCGCCGCCGCGAGTACTACGACAAGCCGAGCATTCGCCTGAAGAAGAAGGCCGCTGCGGCTCGGAAACGAGCGCTGAAGAAGATGCGCCGGATGTCCAGGTAGACGTTCCGACCTGTTCGAGACTCCCCCCACTGTAGAGCCGTCAAAGCGTTTCGAGCGAGTAGAGCGAAGAGAACGTGTAAAGGTTTAGAGGGTTAAAAGTTCCGAAGGCCAAGGGGCTCCATGGCTGCCATCCCCCAGTCCACGATCGATGAGATCAAGGACCGAGTCGACATCTCGGATGTCATCGGCCAATACGTTGTTCTGAAGCCCCAGAGCGGCGGTCGGAGTTGGAAGGGACTTTGTCCTTTTCACGACGAGAAGACGCCGTCGTTCAATGTGACTCCGGATCGTGGCACGTACTATTGCTTCGGCTGTGGGGAGGGCGGAGACGTCATCGCCTTCTTGCAGAACAAGGAAAACCGGAGCTTTCCCGAGACCGTTCGCCAACTCGCCAAGGAATGCGGAATCGCGATCCCGGAAGACGCCGGCCGAAGCGAGGACCGGGTGGGCCCGCTCTTCGAAGCCAACGAGCAGGCCCAGGAGTTCTTTCGAAGCCAGCTGGCGGGAGAACCGGGTGCCGAGGCACGCCGTTACCTCGAGGGTCGTGGACTCGACGCCGAGTCGATCGAGCACTTCGGTATCGGTTTCGCCCCAGATCGCTGGGATGGATTGGTTCGGCATCTCGGCCATGCCCAGGTATCTCTCGAGGCCGGTGAAAAAGCGGGCTTGTTGGCGCCGCCCAAGGAGTCCGGGCGCAGTCGCTACGATCGTTTTCGAGGCCGGGTGACATTCCCGATTTTCGACGTCAATCGACGAGTGATCGCGTTCGGCGGCCGGGCGCTCGGGAAGGATCAGCAGCCGAAGTACCTGAATTCGCCGGAGTCGCCTCTCTTCACGAAGCGGCGCGTGTTCTACGGGCTGTCTGAAGCGTTGGCCGCGATTCGAGAGAAGGGTCGGGTCGTACTCTGCGAGGGCTACTTCGACCGGATCGCCCTGGCGCGAGCGGGAATGACCGAGAGCGTAGCGACCTGCGGGACGGCCTTGACCGAGGAACACGCCGAGGAACTCCGGCGCAGGCGGGTCGTCGAGATCGTGCTGCTCTTCGACGGAGACGCCGCCGGCATGAAGGCGCTCGAACGTTCGCTAGGAGTCCTTCTTCCCCGGGGATTGCGAGTTCGCGGCGCGGTGCTTCCCGATGGCCACGACCCGGATTCCTATCTTGTCGAGCACGGCCACGAGTCACTGGGTTCCCTGGTCGACCAAGCCCCCGATGCCTTCGAGATCCTTACGCGGCTGGCCGTCGAGCGGGGCACTTCTTCGCCGCGGGAGAAATCCGACGCGGTCAACTACCTGGCGAATTTCGTGGTTCTCGTGCCCGATCCGGTGGAATCCGACGAGCATGTGAGACGAATTGCGATGGCCCTGGGCGCCGATCCCGAGTCCGTCGGCGAGCTCGTGCGGTCTGCGCGTCGGTCGTCGCGTTCACCGGAGACGCGGAGTGCGCGCGAGGATCTCCGGGTCGAACCGCGGAAACACGAAGACGAGCAGAGACACCTCGAGGGCATCGTGGTCCTCGTGGCCAATCATGCCGTGCTCGCCCAATCGGCGCTGCGCCCGCGCATCGAGGGTGACCTGCCGAACGGGGCGTGGAAGGCACTGCTCGGGAGTCTCCTCGAGGCGGCGGATAGCGGGCGCGTGGACGCCGAAGGTCGGGTTGATTTTTCCGCCGTTCTCGACGAACTCGATAGCGATGCGCGAAATCGCCTCGCGAAAATTGCGACTCTTCGGTTGCCACCGCCGAGAGACGTATCTCCCGAAGAAGAACTCGGCCAACGTCTCGAATGGTTCGAGCGGATGCGTCAGCGGAAAGAAGCTTCCGAGCTGACGAAAAAATTGTCCAATCCATCGGAAGACGCCGATTCTGTACTCGCTGAGAAACAGCGATTGATCGAAGCACGACGAGCTGCCCAGGGCCTGGACCCGGGAGCGATGCCGTAAGAACTGCAAGACAACGGACGGAGTCCCGCGATTCCGGCCGAGGAGCCTTCATGCCCCCCCAATCCTCCAATCCCTCGACTCCTGCAGCGACGCTCGTGTCGCTCGATGAGCGCCGCGAGAAATCCGAGGGGATTCTTGAAAACGAACCCGAACTCGGCGGCGACGTCGATGCCCTCCTGGAGTCCGATGGGCTGCGGGATCTCGTCGAGGACGGGATGCAACTGGGTGAGCTGAAGAGGAGAGACCTCCTTGCCCGACTTCGCGAGTCGGGAGAGGGGATTCACCAGTTGCCGTTCGTGATCAGCGCACTCGAAGATCGAGGGATCGCGGTCGTTTCCACCACTCGCGAATCGTCCACGGGGAGGAGTGCGGCACCGGCTTCTGAAAAGGGCCAGAGTGCCGATCCGGTTCGAGCCTATCTCCGCGAGATGGGCCAGGTCTCTCTCTTGACCCGGGAGGGCGAAGTCTCCATCGCGAAGCGGATCGAGTCCGGTCTGCACGATCAATATCTAGCGGCGTTGGGGACGCCCTTTGGTCTCGCCTGGGTGATTCAACTGGGAGAGTCGTTCCGCGCGGGAGAAATTTCGCTGCGAAAAATAGTCGACGGGGTCGATGACGAGAAGTCGCCGCCGCCGGAGATCTGGCGGGACAGTCTACTGGAGACCTTTGATCGAATTCAGGAAATTGAGATCGAGATTACGAAGAAGCAGAACTCGATGCTCAATGCCCGAACCACGGACAGTACCCGAACGCGGCTTGCGGGTGAAATCCAGGTGCTGATGTACAGCGCGTTCGAGATGCTCCTGGCCCAGCGGTTTTCCCGAGCACGCGTTCACGACCTGATCCGGGCCTTCGAAGAACTCGCGGTGGATTACGCTTCGATCCATTCTCGCATGCAGTCGATTTCGCGTCCCTTCGGGCTGACGCCCGACGAGTTTACGGAAGCCGCGCTCCTTTCTTCTCGGCGGAGTACTCGAGGTCGAGCCATGATGGCGGAGCTCGGAAACGATCCTGTGCGCGTTGCCGCCGCGCGGGACGAACTCGACGATTACGTTCGGGATCTGAGCAAGCTCGAAAGCCATATTCGCATGCGGCGCGCCGAGGTTCTTGCCGTTCGAGAGAAGATTTCCAACGCGGCGAACCGCTACGAGATCGCCAAGAGCGAGTTGGTCGAGGCCAACTTGCGTCTCGTCGTTTCCATCGCGAAACGCTACACGAATCGCGGACTGCAGTTTCTCGACCTGATCCAGGAGGGAAACATCGGCTTGATGAAGGCCGTGGACAAGTTCGAGTACCAGCGCGGTTACAAATTTTCGACCTATGCCACGTGGTGGATTCGGCAGGCCATTACCCGGGCCATCGCCGACCAGGCTCGAACGATTCGGGTTCCCGTTCACATGATCGAAACCATTAACCGGCTCGTGCGGGCCACGCGCCACCTGGTGCAGGTCCTGGGTCGCGAACCCACCGGAGAAGAACTCTCCGACCGGCTCGAGTTGCCGCTCGAAAAGGTCCGCGCGGTTCTCAAGATCGCCAAGGAGCCGATCAGCCTGGAAACTCCCGTTGGGGACGAAGACGAAAGCCACATCGGCGACTTCATCGAAGATCCCGCTGCGGTGAGTCCCCAGGAAGCCGTGATCCACGCGAGCCTCGCGGAACACACGCGGGAAGCCCTGGATACGCTCGCTCCCCGGGAGGCCAAGGTGTTGCGCATGCGGTTTGGAATTGGCGAGGCGGCCAACTACACGCTGGAAGAGGTGGGTCGCGACTTCGACGTCACGCGGGAGCGGATACGGCAGATCGAGGCGAAGGCTCTTCGAAAGCTGCGCCATCCGACGCGGAGCCGCACGTTGAAGGCGTTCCTCGACTAGGACTCTCTCGATCGGCCTTCGATCAGGAGGGATCGTTCGGCGACACCTTGGCCAGCCAGCCAGCAAGGTCGTTGTCGTATCCCACGCTCGCCTGCCGCGCCGCTACGCGCTCGAGGATGCTGCGCAGGGTTTCCGCCGAAACGCCGGGCCCCCCGGCCACGGTGGCCGCGACTTCCTCCGCCTGTTTCTCGGTGATCTCCGAAACGACATCGAGTGCGTCCTCTTCTCCCGCGTGGCTTTCTCCGATTCCAAGGAACTGCTCGATGGCAGTCTCGGACACCAGGGCGGCATGCTTTCTCGAGGCGACGATGTTGCCTTTTCCGGTGACGACGTTGCCCACCGAGAAGACCGTCGGGTAGGCATCGAGGCGCCCGACATCCCAGTCGCTGAAGTTGAAGAGTTCGCCCCTCATCTCGATTCCGGCAATGGCCTCGGGAATGCTTCCGATGGAGGAGAAGATGCACGAACCGCGGCGTTCGAAGGTCTCGTCCTCCATCTGAACCCGGCCGTTCTCGATGCGGGTCCGGCGAAAACGAATTCCGACGAGGCGATCGTTTTCGACGAGTGCTGCGTCGGGGGCGCATAGGGGTTCCATCTTGAAACGGAACTTGGTCATGGCTTTTTCAAGGATCTTGCGTCTCCCCCCGCGCACTTTTTTGGCGCGCTCGGGAGTCGCTCCATCGGGGATTTCCGAAAGGGGCATGTCCTCGATGTCACGTCGATAGAAGATCGTGCAACCTGCAAGTTCAAGGTCTTCGAAGGTGAGGTCGAAACCCGCGAGGATTTTCGGAATGCCCTTGACCTCGAGGTTCTCGATCGAAACGTCGATGGAACGATCGGCCAGGCGCGCTCGCGTGGTTTCCAGCATCAAGACCTTGGCGACGTCGATCGACGCCAACCCCCCCCCGACCACGATCGCGCCGTCGGGATACTCGTAGCGCCGTCCGTCGTATCCGGGTTCGTCCTCGTGATTGAAAGCGATGATGAACGGGTTCTGGTAGACGAGGCCCTTGTCGATATAGGCATCGATCCCCTCGATGGGAAGAGATCGGTCGTTCCAGGCGCCGTTGGCGAGGACCACCGCGCTAAAACCCCAGCCCTCCACGAGTTCGGGAAAATCGATGTCTCGGCCAATCTTCGTGTTGGGGACGAAGTGCACACCCTCGCGGCCTAGCTTTTCACGGATCGTCGCGTATTCCTTGTCACGGAGGTTCACGTGCCAGCGGGGCAGGCCGTCCTCGATTTTTCCAAAAGGACGAGGGTTTTGTTCAAAGACCACGACCGTCGCCCCGCGGTCGGCGAGGCGCGCCGACACCTCGGCTCCCGCAGTGGCTCCCCCGATGACCGCGACACAGGGGCTCTCGGATTTCCTTGAAACGTCGGGCATCGCTCCCATGGTGCCAACTTCGCGACGGAGGGACAACGCCGGGCGGGTGCAAAACCTCATGGAGGGTTGGAGGTCGCCTGCCCCGAGGATTGTCTAGACTCTAGATGCGGGCCCTTAGCTCAGCGGTTAGAGCAACCGGCTCATAACCGGACGGTCCCTGGTTCGATTCCAGGAGGGCCCACCTCCTTTTCCGCAGGACGGCAACGTCGTGCGGGCGCGCTCGCCCCTCTGGCAGGGCCCGGTCGGCCGAAAATTGCGGGCTGCAGCCCGCCCCCATATGCTCGGTGGCGAAGCTCATGCCTGTTCTCGTCGATAGACCGGATAAGCAGGAGGGGATTCATGACTGTCGATATGAGAACGCGAGTCGATAGCGAGCAAACGCCGGTCACGGCCAGCGCTTTCTTCGGCGAAACCCTGCCGCCGCTCCTCGATGCCCACCAGGCGAAAATTGCACCCGGTGCGCGGGAGCTCGTGCTGAAGGATTTCTGTATCGAAACCGAGGGCGAGCCCTTCACACTTCGGTATGGCGAAGATCGCGTTCGGGTAGAGCCGGGGAGCCGGGGGCAGGTCCGTGCCCGGTTGACGCGCCAACAACTCAGCGACCTGGTGAACGACCAGAGCACGCCGGTGGCGTGGATGAGCAACCGCGTGCTCGACATGCCCGAGGGCGGGCTAGCGGACTTTTTGAACTGGTGGCTGGTTTTGCGCGCGGCGCTCGATGGTCGCCGCATTCACGCCCGTGGCGACGTGCGCTTCGATCGCGAGATCCGCCAAAGCTTCACGCCCGAGGATTCCGACGAGGACATGCGCGCTTTTCTCGAAGAGGCGGGCTACCTGCACATCCAGGGCCTCTTTTCCGAAGAAGAGATGGCGGCCGTGGAGGCAGATTTCCCCAGTGCCGCTGCGCATTTTGAAAAGGGCAATCCCCGGGGCTGGTTCGCCACGACGAAGAACGGTGGCGAACAACTGGTGCGGATGGAGGGTTTTGATCGCTACAGCGACACCACGGTTTCGCTCATCGACGAAGACCGCTTCCTGCGCATCGGGCGTATTCCGGGTTTGGGCCACGAGCCCCGCCGCGCGTCCGGGAGCCGGGTGAGCGCTCTCAATAAACCGATTGGCGTGGTGAAGGGGATCTCGGACGTTCCCTGGCACAAGGACTGCAGCCTGGGCCGCCACTCCTACGAGTGTTGCTCGATGACGGTGGGGATTTCGGTGACCGGTGCCGACGCGAAATCCGGGCAGTTGCGGGTGCTTCCGGGCAGTCACCGCGCACTGGTCTGGCCGGCTCCGGCGATGCAACCCGGGATCGATCTCACGCCCGTGGATCTGCCGACGAAAACCGGCGACGTGACGGTGCACCTCAGCTGTACCCAGCACATGAGCCAGCCACCCGTCGAGCGCACGCGGAAGGTGCTCTACACCGGCTTTGCCCAGAAGCCCGTTGACCCCGAGTCGGCGGAGAAAAATCGCCAGCGCCTGAACGCGGTGCGCAGCAAGACGCACACGAGCATTTCCCAGGAACCCGGTTACCTCGGGAACGCTCCGGACGGCACAGACTAGGTCCGAAGGGCCCGCAGGGTCCTATTCCGGTGCGAGTGTTCCCGCGAGACCTTCGCGGCCGTGCATGGCTTCGGCGAACTGCAGGAAGGACGGGCCGCGGCGGAGGTGGTGGCCGCCGTCGACGTCGATCGCGGTTCCGGTAACCCAGCGCGCCTCGGGGCCGACGAGAAATCGACACAGAGAGGCCACGTCCGCGCCATGGCCTACGTCACCGAGCGGTGTGTTCTCGATGTAGCTGCGAAAGACATCGCTGTCTCTCGGGATGGCGGACATGATCTCTGTTTCGATGAAGCCGGGACGAACGGCGTTGAAGCGGATGCGCGAGGGGCCGTACTCGTCGGCGGCGTTTCGCATCATCTCCTCGATGCCCGCCTTGCCCACCGTGTAGGCCCCGAAGTACGGATGAGTCACGTGACCCGCAATGGAACTCATGCCGACGAAAGAGCCGCCTCCGGCTTTTCTCATCCAGGCAACGGTGTGCTTTACGCAAAGCAGGGTGCCCAGGACATTGAGGTGCAGCACGCGGAGGAATTCGTCCACGTCCTGTAGGGCGTAGGGGGCCATCGCACCGCCGCCTCCCGCGTTGGCAATGCAGCCGTTGAGCGACCCGGTGCCTGCAGCAGCTTTCGCGACAGCGGACTCCACGGAAGACTCGTCCGTCACGTCGGCGACCACGATCTGGACCGAACCCCCAAAGCCTGCCGCAGCCGCGATTCGCTCGGCCGCTTCCTCCAGTCGCTCTGCAGTTCGGCCACAGATGGTGACCGCCGCTCCATCCGCCGCCAGCGCAGCGGCGCAGGCTCGACCGATTCCCGTACCGCCTCCGGTAACGAGAAAGGCGGTCCCTTCAAGGCCGCCTGAGGCGCGGGCAACGGGTTCGGCTTCGACAGGCGGCATCGTAGGATCTCCTTGGTCGCGGTACGCGAAAGCGAAACCTAGCTCGCGACGAACCGAAACGCCGGGTGGGTCAGGGGGATGTTTCTCGATTGCGGGCTTCGCCCACCATCGGGACGAAGCGCACGCCGATGAGTCGTTCGCGGTGGATTCCATCTTCGTCGCGGCGGATCAAAACGAGCTCCTGGTGCCATCGCCCCACGGGAGCCAGGAGCCGACCTCCTATTGCGAGTTGATCGATCAGCGGTTGAGGGATCTCGGGCGGAGCGGCGGTGAGAACGATGACGTCGAAGGGGGCCTGTTCGGGCCAGCCGCGGTAGCCATCGCCCGTACGAACCTCGATGTTTTCAAATCCCTGCCGCTCGAGAAGTTCGCGACTCTGGCGCGCCAGGGGTTCGACAATCTCGATCGTGTACACGCGGCGGGCGAGTTCGCCGAGGATTGCGGCCTGGTATCCCGATCCGGTTCCGATCTCGAGAACTTTTTCGTTACCCGAGAGATCGAGTTGGTCGGTCATGTAGGCCACGATGAAGGGCTGGGAAATCGTCTGTCCGTGTCCGATCGGAAGCGGGGAGTCACGGTGGGCCTCTGCGGCGAGCGCCGGTGGGACAAACGCCGCGCGCGGGACCCGCCGCAGAGCGTCGAGGACTCGGGGCGTGCGAACTCCGCGGGCCACGATCTGTTCTTCGATCATTCGCTCCTGCTCGCTATCGGCGTGCGCCGGACGGCTGTGACCGGCGACCTCGGGAGGGGGATTCAGAGGGCAGCCGGAAAGCACGACCGCGGACAGCCACAGGGTGCTCCCCAAGGCCCGGCCCCGGTCGGCATATCTCGGCATCGGGAGAGAGTCCTCCTGAAAGGGGACGAAGTATGCGTGCCGGAAGGCCGGGGCGTCCAGAGTGGATCGCCAGGCGGTGGACACGTATTCCGAAAAACGTATAAAAACTCTTTAAAATCAGCATCTTGTAAGATCTTATCGACGACGAGTGCGAAACCGTCTGGCGAGGGCTGTTTGCTATCATGAAGACTCGCTCGGTCGCTGTGCCGAAGCGACCCCCCTCTAGCAGCGACGGGACGATGCAAAACGACAAGGACCGTTACTGGGACTGCCTGGACCAGGCGATGGAAGCCTCTCACGGAGGCCGCACCGAGGAGGCCCTCGCGTGGCTCGACGAGGCACTGAAGGCCCAACCCGGGGGCGCGGAGGCCCATAATGGGCGCGGCGAGATCCTGTGGGACGAGGGGCGGATCGAGGAGGCGCTCTTCGAATTTGAGCGAGCCATCGAAACCGATCGCAAGTTCACCGCGGCGCACATGAACCGGGCTGAGCTGCTGATCGAGGAGATGGGCGAGTTCGAGGCCGCTCTGCGCCAGTGCGACACGCTGCTGGCCGGCCATGCCGAGATGCCCCGCCCGGATCGCTTGCTACAAGCCGAGATCCATTATCTGAAATCAAAAGCCCTCTTCTACCTCGACAACCTCGAGGGTGCGCTTTTTCTCGTTCGCCGGGCGAGCCACGCCGTGGGAGACCAGCCCGTCTACTTTGCCTTTGAGGGTCAAATCCATTTCGAGCTTGGGCATTTTTCCGACGCGCGCCGGGTTCTGGAGCGGGCGGTGGCGATGGACCCCGATGCCCCTCACGCGCTCTACCACCTGGCGCTCGTCCTTGAACGGCTCGAGGGTTCCGACCAGTCTGCACCCCTATTTGCGAAGGCCCATGCGCTCGGTCCCGACCATTTTCCGTTGCCGACGGAAGTCGGCGATGAAGTCTTTTCGGGGGCCGTCCATGACGCACTCGACAATCTCCCGCGCTCGATTCGCGAATACATCGATTCCGTCGAAATCTACATCGAGGATTGGCCGTCAATCGACATGGTTTCCGGTGAACGGGTGTCGCCGCAGATTTTGGGGATATTCATGGGCATCCCGAGGACCGGTGCTTCGGTGATGGCCCAGGTAGAAGATCTCGATCGCGTTGTCCTTTTCAAGAAGAACCTCGAAAAGGTTTGTCGCAGCGTCGAAGAACTGATTGACCAGATCCAGGTAACCGTTCGCCACGAAATCGGTCATTATCTCGGCCTGGATGAAGACGATATGGAGCGGTTGGGGCTCGCGTAGTCCAGGCGCTGGGCCCGAGGACGCGTGATGCCGGCCCTGATCGAACGACTCCGGGGGATCGTCGGGAGCGAGTTCTGCCTCGCGACTCCCGAAGAACTCTTCGTCTACGAGTGCGACGGCCTGACGATGGGTCCCGTGGCTCCGTTCGCGGTGGTTCTTCCCGTCGACAGCGAACAAGTCGCCCAGGTCGTTCGCGCATGCCGCGAGGCCGGGCACCCCGTTGTACCGCGAGGGGCGGGGACCGGCCTATCGGGTGGGGCGCACCCGGTGGATGGCGCGGTCGTGGTGGAGTGTTCGCGGATGAATCGCATTCTCGAAGTGGACACCGAGAATCGTCTCGCCGTCGTGCAGCCCGGGGTCGTCAACGCAGACCTCTCGGCGGCCATTTCTGACCGGGGGCTCTTCTACGCGCCGGACCCCTCGAGCCAGCAGGCGTGTACGATCGGGGGCAATGTCGCTGAAAACTCCGGCGGGCCTCACACGCTGAAGTACGGCACCACCACGAATCACGTCCTGGGGGTCGAGATGGTCCTCCCGGACGGGGAACTTCTGCGGCTGGGTTCCGCCTGTGGGCGATCCCGCGAAGCGGACCTGTTGGGCGTTGTCGTGGGCAGCGAGGGAACGCTGGGGATCGTCACCGAAATTACCGTGCGGCTGACTCCGATCCCGGAGCACGTCGAGACGATGCTCGCGATTTTTGATTCAACGGTGGCGGCCTGTCACGCCGTGGGCCGGATCATCGGCAGTGGCCTGGTTCCCGCAGCTCTAGAGATCGTCGATCGCCGGACGATCAACGCGGTAGAGGACAGCGTTTACGCCGCGGGCCTCCCCCGCGATGCCGGAGCGATCTTGATCGCCGAGGTGGACGGTGCGCGCTGCTCCCTGGATTCGGAGGTTGCGCGTGTCAAGGCGTGTGCGGATGCCGAGGGAGCTCGGGCGGTCGAAGTCGCGCGGAACGAAGAAGAGCGGAGCCAGTTCTGGCGAGCGCGGAAGGGCGCCTTTGGTGCCATGGGTCGCCTGGGCCCCGATCTCTACGTCCATGATGCGGTGGTTCCGCGCGCGAAACTTCCCGAGGTCATCGAACGGGTCTGCGCGATCGGTGACCGCTACGGGCTCAAGCTTTCCAACGTTTTTCACGCGGGCGACGGAAATCTTCACCCGAACATTTCGTTCGATCGCCGAGATTCCGAAGAGGTCGATCGCGTGATGGCGGCGGGCCGCGAGATACTCGAAACCTGCGTAGCGGCCGGGGGTGTGATTACCGGGGAGCACGGGATCGGGGTAGAGAAGCGCGAGTTCATGCACCTGGTGTTCGAGGACGACGATCTCTTGCCGATGCTCCACGTACGGGATGCATTTGATCCGGACCGCGTTTGCAATCCGACGAAGATATTTCCGACCACGCGTTTCTGCACCGAGTCAAATCCGAAGGCGCGTGGCTACGACCGGGTCCCGATCGAATGACCCCCGCTCCGTCAGTCGATCCCGCGGCCGTCCGTTCTCGGCTCGGCGTCACCGAACACGATCCGCTCGAGATTGACGGATTCGGAATTTCGGGGACCGTGCGCCCACGCGACGCGAAGGAAATGGCAGGGACACTTTCCGAACTCCAGGGCAGTGGGATGGGGTTGCTGATCCAGGGTGGGGGCACGGCCCTCGAAAGGGGCAACCTTCCGGCCCGCGCGGACCTGGTTCTTGCGACCGGTGCCATGCGGGGGATCGACGAATTCGACGCCAACGATGGTGTCATGCACGTCCAAGCGGGGACGCCGCTTTCCGAGGTGGAGGCGGCCGCCGCAGCCGAGGGGTGGGAAGTCCCCCTGGATCCGCCCGGCGACGGGGCAACCGTGGGCGGGGTGCTGGCGCGGGCCGGAACCGGACCGCGCGAACTGGGATGGGGTCCGGTTCGAGACTGCGTGCTGGGGCTCGACGTGGTTTTGCCCGGCGGGGTACGGACCCATTGCGGCGGGCGGGTGGTAAAGAATGTCACGGGCTTCGATCTTGCGAAACTCTACACCGGCTCGCTGGGGTCGCTTGGAATCATCGACGGCGCGTGGTTGCGGTTGAAGCCGCGCGCTGAAGTTGTGCAGGCGCTTCACGGCTGGGGTCGCGATCGAAGCCGTGTATTGGACGGGGCTCTTCGGGCCTCGCGCCGGAGCACGTCTCGCGCGGTGGCCGTCGCTTCGCCAGCGGCGGCCGGTCAGATCGAGGGAGAGGAGTCGGGTGCCTGGCATTGGTGGATCGAACTCGCCGGAGAATCGGCCGCCGTCGAACGCGATGCCAATGCGCTGTTGGAAGAGAGCCCGGAAGCGCGAGAGGTTTCCAGCGGTCTTCACGAGGTGCGTGCGTTCCAGGGACAGTGCCTCGAACCCAGCGGGCTGCGGGCCCGCCTGGACCTGGTTCCTACCGACCTGGCCAAGGTCTCGGCCGCGCTTTCGAAGACCGCTCCCGTTCAACTCATCTACCCGGGTCTCGGGACGCTCTACGCGTACTCCGATACCCAGGGCGTGGAGCCCGCGGAGAGAGCCTGTTTCGACGCGGCCCGGGCGGTGGAGGAGGGCCAGCGTCCGAGGAGTCGCGTCTGCCTGGAAGCCCTCCCTCCCGGGGCCAAGGTTGGGCGCGATATCTTTTCCCTGCCCTCGGGAGAACGGGTTCTCCTCCAGGCCTTGAAGCAGCGGTTCGACCCCGAGGCCCTTCTGAACCCGGGTCGAGGTCCCGGGGGCCTGTGATGGAGAGAGAATCCAAGAGCGGGGCCTCGCCGCTTCCCGACGAGGTCTATGCCGGAACGCTCGATTGCGTGCATTGTGGACTTTGCCTGACGTCGTGTCCGACCTACCGCGCAACGGGCAAAGAGACGTCATCCCCGCGCGGCCGGATCTACCTGATGCGCGGCGTGGCCGAGGGCCGAATCGAGTTCGGTCCGCTGGTGGCTTCGGAGGCCCGGTTGTGTCTCGGGTGCCGGGCCTGCGAGACGGCGTGTCCGGCGGGCGTTGAATACGGCTCTCTCCTGGAAGCGACGCGTTCCACGTTGGCCTCCCAGCGCGTCGCTTGGGGTTGGAGCCAGCGATTCGAACGCTGGCTTTTGCGCGAAATCGTGCCCCACCCGAGGCGCCTGGGCCGGGTCTTGACGGGGCTTGCCGTCGTCCAGCGCCTGGGTCTCGATCGACTCGCGAAATGGGTACTCCCTCGTCGATTGGCGCAGCTTGCGAGCCAGGCCCCCTCGATTCCATCGCGTGCCCGGCGTACCCGGCTGCCCTCCCGCATTGCAGCCCAGGGCGAGAGACGCGGGCGGGTCGCGTTTTTCGAGGGCTGCGTGATGCCCGAGATCTTCGGCGACATCAACCGAGCCACGGTGGAACTCCTGTCCCGCCAGGGCTTCGAGGTCTGGGTTCCCTCGGACCAGGTCTGCTGTGGTGCGCTTCAGGCCCACGCCGGTGATGCCGATCTCGCGAACCACTTCGGCGAGCGCAATGCCGGGGTTTTCGGTGAACTCGAGGTGGACGCGGTGATCACCAATTCGGCGGGTTGCGGCGCGGTCCTTCACGAAGCGCCGAAGCGAATCGGGGCGGAGGCCGAGCGCCTGGGTTCGTTGGTGCGTGATATCACCCAGTTTCTCGCGGACGTGGGAATGCGGGGCCCGCTTGAGCGGGTTGAAAAGCGCACCTGTTACGACGATCCCTGTCACCTGGTTCACGGCCAGGGGGTCGCGGATGCCCCTCGTCAGTTACTGGAAGCGATTCCCGGGCTCGAACTGGTCTCCCACGAAGATCCGACCTCGTGTTGTGGCGCGGCCGGAACCTACAACCTCACTCAACCCGCCATGTCGCAAGAGATTCTCGATCGAAAAATCGATGCCCTTCTGAAAGCGAAGCCCGAAGCCGTGGCCACGGGCAACCCTGGATGTCTCATGCAGCTTGCAACCGGCTTCCGACAGCGGGGCGAGGAGATCCGGGTGGTTCACCCGGTGGAACTGCTTCTCCAGGCGTGCCCGAGTTCGGCCCAGGGAGGCTAGCGGTAGAGAAAGGCGTCGGGCGCGGCCTTGGGCGCCCGCCAGCGGGGAAAGGCGCCAAGGGAGAGGTCTGCCACCGAACCCTGCAAGACGAGGTCGAAGGGCAGGATCGACTCCCGGGCTCGGACCATTCCGTATTTTTCCCGCATGCTTTCGTAGACGAAATTCGAATGCGCCCCCGGGCGGTGATCGACCTGGTGGGTCAAGCCGAGACGCGCCCGTTCGAAGTAGAGATCGCGCCGAGCGTCGGGGTCGATCTCGGCTTCGTGGTCGAGACGGGCGTTGAGAAACGTCTGTTCCTCAAGCGTCGAGATCGTTCGCGACAGTCGTTCAGAAGAGATCGGTCGCTGAATCCGAATCGGTTCGGCCTCTTCATCGCCACCGGGTTCGACGAAGTCGAATTCGACGATTCTCCCGCCCAGGAAGACGACACCCCGGGGATGCAATTCGCCGTTCGCCGTATCTTCATCGAGGTACTGCTCGCGGAGGCCCAATCCGTTCGGTCCAGCGATTTCGGGGTTCTCGTACAGGAATCCCCGGGTCATCCGGATGGTCTGGGGCGAGGCTTCCTCGACCTCCGTGCGGGCGAGATTCCCCGCCGAGGCGCCGGCGTCCGAGTCGGGAAAGTCGCGGGCGAAGTTCCGGAGAACGTGGCTTCGGGTGTCCCGGCGGCGAATCTTCCCCGCCGCCTTCAAGCGTTCGCGGCCCATGGTTTCTACGATCTCGGCCCGCTTCTCGGGATCGAAGCCCGGCTGGAAGTCCGCCAGGCGCAGTGCCTTGCTCCAGTTTTCTTGATCCTCTTCGTACCCGTAGAGCCACGGGATGAGTTCGGAACGGTATGCCCCGTTCGGAAAGCGTTCCAGGTAACGATACGCGGCGACGGACATCCCCTTCTCGAAGTTGGGTTTCTTGCCCCCGCTGCCCATCAAGTGGCGAAGCGGTGCGGTCGCCAGGGCCTGGGCCATCTGGGGCGTCGCCAACACGTAACCCGCCGCCTGGGGAAGGGCCTTGAAACGGGGGACGGCCGTTTCTCCGAACAGGTACCAGACCGTTTCCTCGCGTCGTTGCCGTGATTGTTCGACGAGGAAGGACCCGTAGGGATTCTGCCAGGGGTCCGTGACCAGGGCCGTGGCGTGGCGTGCCATGTTGGAGCGGTCCGGGAGACGACGGGCCACGTCATCGAACTGTCGCCAGGCGAGTTTTTCGTTTCCAGCCTCGTGGCTTCCGATGGCCTGGATGAAGTCGGCTTCATCGCCCAGTTCGTTTTCGGTATCGGCCTCCCGCAGCGCGCGGGCATTGGCGAATAGGTTCGAGTCGGGCAACAGGAGCGACTCCGAGACACGTCGCACCGCCGTGGGTCGGTGCAGCGCAAGCCGTGAGAGCCCCGCGTCCATGTTGGGCTCGAGGGCGGCATGAGCCAGTTGCTCCGAGGGGAGGTCGAGATCGTCCGGCGTTGCATTTGCCGCCTGGAGCGTGCGCCCGCGCAAGCGGTTCTGGCGGGCGATCTTCTTGTCCGCTCGGGCGATGATGGTCTGCGCCTGGCTGTCCCCGGGGACTTCGAGCTCCGCCCGTTGGGCGTAGACTCGCGCCAGTCGCGGCTGGTCCGATCGTTCCGCCTCGCCCGCGTGCGCCAGGAGTTGTCGTCGCCGGGTCGCGTGGAGATCTTCCTGGGCGGCCTCCACCTGGTTGCGGATCTTGGGTGCTTGCTCGGCCTGGGGATGCACATCGAGGAAATGCTTCCGGAGAGTCAGGGCCTGGCGTTCCGGAACCGTGAGGGGGTCCGTTTCGAGCATTCGAATTGCCCACTTGACGGCACTCAGCGCGACCTTGTAGGGGGCGATCGTCATCCCGCTGAAGACGGAGGTTCCGAGCGGCTCGGTCACGGCGTTGAAGGTGTGGGCAAAGAGCGTGTGGCGGTGATCGAGGATGTGTCCGTCGGCACGGGAAAGCGGGTCGCCATCCACCGTTTTCGTGAGCCGGCGTTTCAAGAGGGGGTCCAGCGACCCGCGGGAGAGAAGCTTCTTCGAAGCCTCGCGGTACTGGATGGGATCGTCCAGCGTCGAGTTGGCGAGGTCCTGGCCGAGGGGAGCAAGTCGGGCGTCGCTCAGGGTGAGGTGGTGGAGGTTCTGGCGGATTTCGGCGGAGTTCGAGGCCAGCGCGGACTCGGCAAGAGCGGCCGCGGCCAGGTCCGACCGACTCGGAACCGGGGCGGTGGCCGTGGGCATGGGCTCCAAGGGGGAGTCGAAGGTCGGCAGCACACGGGGGGCCTGTGTCTGGCACGCTGCAACCACGAGGGCCAGCAGTCCACAGCCCAGCCGGGAACCGATCCGCCAACGACTTTGAGTTCTATTTCGTAAATCGATCACGATCCACCTGAAGCGTGAAGGCGAGAAAAGCCTCCAGGCGGCGCCCCGCTTCGATCTTCTCTGGGGAGCCATCTTCGGCCGCTACAGTTTGGTAGATCTGCATGGCGGCTTCCACTAATTCTTGGAATACGACGGGATCGAAGCGCAGGCTCTCCGGGGGGTTGGCCTGGGTGTACTCTTCGGCCATCCGGGCGTAGAAGTTGGCCACGTCAAGCAGGTGGCGCCGGTGGTACTTGCTGCTGACGTGCCGCGAGGCGACCCGCTGGAGTTCGGAGATGGCGCGGACCTGGCCGCCGGGCAGCGCGTGTCGCATCGCTGCAAAATACTGGGCCCGAACGACATCGGTGCGCTCGATTTCTTCCCGCACGATGTAGACATAGTGGCTGTCGGGATAGAGGTCGATCAGGCCCGACAAGCGGGCCGAGCGGTCGTCGAGTTCGGCCAGTACGTGGTCAGAATCTGTCGGGAACGGATCGCGTTTTCCCGCCGGGGGGAGGGGGTCGGGGAGTCGGATGCCCACTTTGTTGGCCCGGTGAATGCGCTCGTTGACCTCGGCACTGCGCACGGCTTCGTCGCGCAGTCGCGGGCTTTTTTTTGCGGCGGCTCGGTAGTGCTCGGCGGCGAGGTCGTAGGCCCGAAGACGCTCGAGACTGCGCCCTTTTGCGAACGCGACCGCGGCATCCATGTGCCCCGCCCGCAGTGCGTCCGCGTGCACCTTCTCGAGGTTCTCGAGTCGGAGCAGGGTTGAGCGGTATACATTGCGCTTGGTGAAGTCGCTTGCCGCCGGAAAACGATAGGTGTCGTCGGGGACGTGCCGACGCAAGACGGCGATCACTTCGATCACGCTCTCCGTAGGCCCGTAGACGGCGGCTTCCCGCTGCTTTGAGGCGGAGCAGGCGCTCAACGTTGCCCCAGTCGCAACGGCCATCACGATCCACCGCATCTTCTTGCGGGCTCCGGTGGTGGGATGGAGGCGATTTCGCAAGGGCTCGAGATTCGGACACTCAGGACGAGCGCCGGGCGGTTCGTTTCGCTCGACTGGAGCGCTGCGGCTTCCGGGGGGCCATGGCGTTGAGCATCTTCTCGGTGGCGACGATCGCGGAAGCGAGTTGGTCCGAGTCCACACCGATTGTCGAGAAGGTTTCCTCGCCGGCCAGGGTGGGCCGGGCATCCCCTTCGGGTCGCCAGGTGATCGTCGTTTCGACCAATGCGCCGGTGCGGCCGCCGGGCGGGATGCGAACGCGAAAATCGTGGAGTCGAGGCACCGGGATATCGAGCCCCCGGGCCGCCTTTCGGGTGGCGTTCATGAAGGCATCGTAACCGCCGTCTCCGCCCGCCTTGGCTTCGCGGGATTCTCCTCGAAAGGACAACGTGACGTGGGCCTGGGGCGGCTGATCGTTTCCGACGGAAACGCTGTAGCTCTCCACCCGGACCAGTTGCTCGCGCGGGGTCTTGAGGACATCGGCAATCAGGAAGGGCAGGTCTTCCGGGGTCACCGTGTGCTTCCGGTCGCCGAGTTCGACGATGCGAGCGAGTACGAGGGCATGCTGGGCCGCCGAGAGGTCAATCCCCAGGGTTTTCAGGTTGTGGTCGAGCGACGCCTTTCCGGCCATCTTTCCGAGGGCGTAGCGCCGGGCACGCCCGAATCGGGAGGGGGCCAGCTTGTTCGCATAGAGGTCCGCCTTGGCGTCTCCATCGGCGTGGATGCCCGCGGTCTGGGTAAAGACATCGCGACCGACGATCGGTGCATTGCCGGAGATTTCTTTTCCACTGAACCGTTCGACCAGTCGAGAGAGCGCGGTCAACCGAGCCTCCGCCACGGTCGTTCGGCATTCGGTGTGGTCGTGGATGGCCGCGACCACCTCGGCCAGGCGAGTGTTTCCGGCGCGTTCCCCCAGGCCGTTTACGCTGGTGTGGACCCCCCGCGCACCGGCGCCGATAGCCGCGAGACAGTTGGCGGTGGCCAGGTTGTAATCGTTGTGAGAGTGAAATTCGAAATCCACTTCCGGCCACGTCGTCGTCATCAATCCGACCGTTCGAGTCGTGGCTTCCGGTGAAAGGATTCCGAGCGTATCGGGTATGTAGATTCGGGCGACCCGGAGTTCTCGGAGTAATTGCACCATCGCGTAGACGTAGTCGAAGGAATCCTGGACACCGTTCGACCAGTCTTCGAGGTAGACGTTGACCTGCATGCGGCGTCGCCGGGCGTAACGCACCGTTTCTTCGACGGCGGCGCGGTGTTTCTCGGGCGTGATGCGGAGTTGGGATCGGCAGTGGTGTTCCGAGCCCTTGGTCAGGAGGTTGAGCACCTTGCCGCCCACGTCCGCGATCCAATCGACGGACTTCTTGCCGTCGCTGTAGCCGAGGATCTCCACGCGTTGGAGACACCCCTCCTTGCGCGCCCAGGCGCAGATCTTTCGGGCCGACTCGCGCTCGCCCTCGGAGACCCGGCTCGAAGCGATCTCGATACGGTCCACTTCGACGTCGAGAAGCAGAAGCCGCGCGAGTTGGAGCTTCTCGTCCGGCGTGTAGGAGACTTCCGGAGTCTGCTCGCCATCGCGCAGCGTCGTATCCATGACCGCGATGTGGCGCTGTTCCTGGGTGGTAGGGGTCATCGTGTCTTTCTTCGGCGCGCTCGCCCGTTCTCGCCACCGGATCGCGGTGTCTGTCGCCTGGAAACGAGGGTCGCCGCGGGTGCCAGAATCCTGCGGTCGGGGGGATCGGGATCGCCCTGCTACGCAGGACCGGATCCGGGCCGCAGCCCCGGGATCCCAGCAGCGCACAATCGGGGCTTATTCCCCTCGGTTCTTTGGAGCGTCTGCCGCAATCCCATGAAGTAGAAAGGTACCCCGCTCCTGGGACCATTGTCGAATGGAGAGGTCATCGCCGGAAGTCCCCAGCAGGTTCGGGTTTTCGAGCGGCGATCCGGTTCGGGATAGACTGCCGCGATGGCTGACCCTCGAGAAGAATCCGAATCGATCCCGGAAAATGACCGTTCGCGGCAACTCGACGTCGAAAGCGCCGAGGCGGGGTGGCGCGTGGATCGTTTCCTGTCCGTGCAACTGCCGGCGTCGCGGAGGCGGGTGCGGGAGTTGTTGTCTGCGGGCGCCGTCACGCTGGACGGTTCTCGCGTTGGGTTGGCGGAGAAAGGTCGAGCCCTGGGAGAGGGCAGCCAGCTCCGCGTGGCCGAGGTCGCGCTCCGATCGGCGGACCAGGTGCTGCCGCAATCCGACCTGGTCTTGCCGGTGATCGGCGAGGGGCGGGGCTGGATCGCCGTCGACAAGCCTGCGGGGATGGCGGTTCATCCCCTGCGCGGGGGTGAAACCGGGACCGTTCTCAATGCGATCGTGGCGCGCATTGCCGGGATCCAGGGGTTGGGCGAAGGGGGGCTCCGCAGCGGCGTGGTACACCGCCTGGACGTCGAGACGTCGGGCGTCCTGCTGATCGCGACCGATGCCGCCCGGTGGGAAGAGTTGCGGCGAGCCTTTCGCGAACACCGGGTAGAAAAGTGCTACCACGCGCTCGTTCACGGGCGATTCGATTGGCCGCCCGGAAAGCGCCTCGAGGTGGGGTTGCGCGTGGGCCGCCACCGTCCGGCGCGGGTCCGAGTTTCCGATGAGCCTGCGGCCGATCGCGAGGGACCGAATGTATGGAGGGCCGCCCAGTCGCTCCGCGTGCTCGAACAGTTCGACAGCGCCACGCTCGTCGAGATTCGCCCGGAAACGGGCTTTCTCCACCAGATCCGGGCAACCCTGGATTTCCTGGGTTACCCGGTGCTGGGGGACTCGATCTATGGCCCCCCGGAGTCCCAGTCTCGAGCGTGTCGCCACATGCTGCACGCCCTGCGCGCTGAAGCGGGAGAAGTCAGCGCCGAGGCCGCCTACCCACAGGATTTCGCGGCACAGCTCGCCGGCTTGAGAGCGAGCGACCCGCCAGCTTCGGGCTAGATTCCGGACCATGCGAATCCTCATCGTTGTTGCATCGCAGACCGGGCGAACCCTTCGCATGGCCGAAGCCATCGCCGAGGGGGCCCGAGAGATCGGTGCCGAGGTGACGGTTCGATCGAGCGAGGAAGCGCTGGCCAGTGAAGGCTCGGATTCCGACGCACTGATCCTGGGGTCGGGTGTTCACATGGGCGGCATCGAAGCGTCGATGCGGCTCTTTCTCGAGAAGACCTCGGTGCATTGGATGGGGGGGGATTGGATCGGCAAAGTTGGAGCGGCTTTCGTGAGTGCCGGAGTCGGAGGCCGCGGCGGAGCCGAGTTGGCCCTGGTATCGCTTCTCTCGACCCTCGCCGAGCACGGAATGGTACTTGTGCCGATGTCGAACCGGGTGCAGGGTTTTCTCCAAGGGGGATCCCATTGGGGCCCGGTGGCCTGGACGAGCCCGCGCGACGGAGTTCCGGGGCCGACTCCGGAGCATCTCGTGGCGGCCCGGGCTTTCGGTCGCCACGTGGCCGAATGCACCGCACGCTGGCTCCGCGGCGCCGAAGACGCCTAGCGCGAGGCCTTCATCTGGAGTTGGGTCGCCACGGCGGCGGCTTTCTCCGCGTCTTCGATCCGCCCCTGTTGCTGGTAGAGACGAGACAGGTTGGTGTGGCTGAGCGGGTCGTCGGGCTCGATCTCGACCAGCCTCTCGGCCGCTTCGACCGCGGCCGCCAGATCACCCGATTGGGCCAGGGCCATCGATAAGCCGTTCCATGCGAGTCCAAGGGTGGAGTCGAGTTCGACGGCCTCTCGGTAGAGGCGAATGGCTGAGGGAAAGTCCTTATTCGCGAAGTGGCCGAAGGCTTCTCGGGCGATGGCTCGGGCATTACTCATGACGCGACAGGGTAGGTGCTTTTCACGGTAAAAAGGTCGTGCACAAGCGTGTGCGTCCTCAAAACGGGTTGCGAAAATTGGTGCGATTGCTTTGCAACGGTCGCGTTTCCGGTTTGCTTCCGGACTGCAGAAAAAAACACCGGGAAAAACATGGGGCAAAAAAACATCAGTTCCGGAAGAATCGCCTTGATCGGGGCAACAAATTCTCCATAACACTGTGATAGGGAACCTTTTCTAGTGGAATACGTCATACGAGTGAGAGTATTTTTATTGAAGTCCGTCTAGTAATTTTATTTTTATTTTGGTCGGTGTGAATGCAGTCTTCAAGAATCATTGAGCGAGGTGGTCGGTGTCCCGTGAATTTCACGCACTTTTTCCCGGTTCTTCCGTACGGGAAAACCCTTTTGTTTTCAAAGATCTTGGTATGAACACGCAGGGCATATACGTAGGACTACCGATCCAAAGGGCGGAGACTAAGTAGAAGTAACGATTACTAGGAGGTTTTCCAGCAACTAAGGTGAGCATGAAAACACTCCTAGTCCCTATAGAAACATAGGGCTTACCCTCAGGGGGAATTAGAAATGACAAGCGTAATCGTTGTAGATGATCACCAGATCGTGCGAGAAGGCATCGTCAAGCTTCTCGAAGATAGGCCCGAGTTCCAGGTCGTGGGCCAGGCCAGCGACGGAGAGGAGGCCGTCCAGGCGGTCCTCGACAAGCAACCCGACGTCGTGGTGATGGACATCCGGCTGCCCCGGCTCTCGGGCATCGACGCGACGCGCCGGATTCTCAAGAGGGGCTCCGATACGAAGGTGCTGATGCTGTCTGCCCACGACGGTCGGAACTACGTCGAGCAGGCTCTCCGCGCCGGGGCTTCGGGTTACCTCGTGAAGAACAGTTCCTTCGAGGAGCTGGTGGGCGCGATTGCCGCGGTCCAGACCGGGGCTTCCTACCTCTCTCCCGCGGTGACGCGGCAGGTCGTGGACGCGATTGCCCGGCCGGGAGAGACCTCGCCGTCCGGAGCGGCGATGCTGACCGATCGCGAGCGAGAAGTGCTCCAACTCATTGCAGAAGGCATGTCGAGCAAGGAGATCGCCCCGGTTCTCGGTGTCTCTCTCAAGACGGTGGACTCTCACCGGTCGAACCTCATGGACAAGCTGGATATCCACAAGGTTTCGGGCCTCGTGCGGTTCGCCATTCGCATGGGCCTGGTCGAAGCCTGAGGCGGGTTCGGATCCCGGGGCGAAGCCGCCCCGGGTCTTTTCGCCAGATCGGGTAGGCTTGGGGCTCTCGCTCCCAGGAGGGCTGCCCCATGCGAACCTGGATTCGTGACGTCTTCCGCGGGCGTCCGCTCTGGATGAATGTCTTGATGGTCTTTTGCGCGTACATGGCTTTCGTGTACGTGCCCTGGGACCTGTTCGTGAAGCCCGTGGCGCGAGACCAGGAGGTCTGGTTCGGAGTTCTCTTCACCGGCTGGACCGCCAAGGCCCTGGCGCTGCCCCATTGGCTCGTGTACCTGGCTGGGGCTTACGGCTTTCGGCGACGCCGACCGTGGATGGCAATCTGGGCCCCTCTCTATAGTGCCCAGGTCGCGATTGCGATGGCGGTATGGGCGGTTCTTTCACTGGGGGGATGGACCGGTTGGTTCGTGGGGATTCTTTCGGCGGCTCCCTTCGTGCTTCTGACCCTTGCGCTCTGGAATGCCCGCGACTTCTTCCGGTCGGAGGGCGCGAGCCTGCGCCAGCGCTATGGAGAGTGGGCGCTCGTGACCGGCGCGTCGTCGGGCATCGGGGAAGCTTTTGCTCGATCGCTGGCCCGGCAGGGGATCTCTTGCGTCCTCACGGCTCGTCGCGGGGAGCGGCTCGAGCGGTTGGCCGCGGAACTCGAGGAACGCAACGGCGTGGAGACCCGGGTCGTTGCGATCGATCTGGCCGCTGGTGGTGGGGTAGAGACCCTTGTCGAGTCCGTGGCCGATCTCGATATCGCGTTTCTTGTCAACAACGCGGGCATGGGCTGCGCCGGGCGGTTTGACAAGCGAGATTCGGCTGCCCTCGACCAACTGGTTCAGCTCAACTGCGCCGCCCCCCTGGCACTCGCAAGTCGGCTGATTCCGCTCATGCGAGAGCGCGGAAGGGGAGCCATGGTCGTGGTCGGATCGATTGCCGGTCGCCAGCCGCTGGCCCTGCACGCCGTCTACGCGGCGACCAAGGCCTTCGACCTGTTTCTCGGCGAAGCGCTGTACGTGGAAATGAAGGAGCACGGCGTCGATGTCCTCGTCGTCGAGCCTGGAACGACGGAGACCGAGTTCCAGGAGGTCGCCGGTGAATCGCCGCACCCCGGTGAATCTCCTGACCGGGTCGTCGAGGTGTCCCTGCGGGCGCTCGGCGAGCAGCCATCGGTGATCGTGGGCTGGTTCGACTGGCTTCGCGCCAATCTCGCCACCCGTTTCGTTCCCCGCGCACTCACCGCCCAGGTCACTCGCGATGTCATGGCGGCCCGGATGCCCAGCGATCTCCATTAGCGCGCCTGGAAGAGGTCCCCTTCCAACGCATCGACGCGACCCGACCGCACGAGGCGGTCGATATGCATCCCCATGCTGCGCCGTTCCACGGGCTCGGCAAAGGGGACGGGGTCGTGCGGGCGGTAGACGAAACGGTGCTCGGCGACCTCGTCGAGGTTCTTCGGAGTTTCCAGGAACTCGAGCAACCGCCTCTCGCGGTCTTGGATCACGCCGGCGAAGCGATCGAGTCGCTCCAGGAAGGCTTCCCGGGAGTCCAGCACGCCAATGTGGTGGAAGGTCGCGTAGAAGTCCGCATCGACTTCGCGCACGCGTTCGAGGCTCCGCTCGAAATCTTCGAGGTCCGACCACGCGTCGCCGTAGTAGGGGCCGAAGCTGGAGAGGTCGATGTCGCCCAGGTAGAGAAGGCTTCCGCTATCCCAGTCGACACGAAAACAGCAGTGACCCCGCGTGTGGCCCGGGGTGTGAAGTACCTGGATCGCGACGCCGCCCAGGTCGAAGACATCGCCGTCCTCGAAGCCATGGGCATCGGGGCGACCGACAAAGTGGAATTCCTTGACAGCGACCTCTCGGAAGCCTTGGTCCACCGGACCCGAAAAACCGTAGATCGACATGAAGTCGTCGAGGGAAAGGATCCCCGGTCGGTCCTGGTGGTGGAGATGACAGGAGGCCTCCGGGTAGAGGTGGACGCCGGCGAGATGGTCCTCGTGGCAGTGGCTCAGGAGAATTCGGTCGGCCGGGGGTGAGGGCGTTCCTCGGGCCACCATCCCGAGGGACGGGTCGATCACGACGGTTTCCGCTTCGCCGCGAACCAGGAGCGAGTTGCCATGGGGGTATTTTCCGCCGTCACGGCCAAAAAGCACCGTGACCGGGCCCATCGTCCGTTCGGGCCACGAAGCGGGGTCTTGAGAAGCCATACCTTGACTATACTGGCTCATCTCCGAAGAAAGGACATCGTGGCGCGCAGTTTTTGGCTGGTGAAATCCGAGCCGTTTAAATACTCCTGGGACAACCTGGTGGCCGACGGTTCGACCTACTGGGACGGCGTGCGCAACTACATGGCGCGCAACAACCTCCAGGCCATGAAGAAAGGCGACCTGGCGCTCTATTACCATTCCAACGAGGGCAAGGAAGTCGTGGGCGTGGCGCGAGTAACACGGGAGTTCTACCCCGACCCCACTACCGACGACGAACGCTGGGTGGTGGTCGATTTCGAACCGGTCAAGCCCTTGAAGGAGCCCGTGGGCCTTGCCCAGATTCGGGAGGACCCGGAGCTGCGTGACATTGCAATGCTTCGCTACAACCGGCTTTCGGTGGTGCCGATTGCGCCTCCCGAGTTTCGCAGGATCCTGAAACTCGGGAAAACGAGCGTGCGCTGACGTAACGGTCAGGCGTTGTCGGGCGCCCAGTTTCCGTGAAACCCGAAGGGAACCCGGGTGGGGAGTTCGATCGTGGCCACGGGTTCGCCCAGGAAATCCTGGGAGTGCAGAATCACCACGTCGGCGGCGTCGCGGTCGTCGTCGTGGACGTAGGACAGAATCCACCCGTCATCTTCGTCGGCATCCTTGCTTCGCGGCACGAAGACCGGCTCCTGGAAGAATCGCCGGGACCCTTCGTCGCGGTACTGCGTGGTTCCCTGGTCGAGGTCGTGTTTCAACAGGCCCCCGAAGAGCCCGCCATCGACACTCGAGCCGCAGTAGCCATAGCGGTAGGGCTTTCCGACGAGCCGTTCGTCGTGGCGCGGGAATTCCTGGGGGCGGTCGTCGAGGCGAGATTCCTTGACCGGGCCTCCCTTGGGGTCGACAACCCAGCGATCCAGGGTCAGGGTGGGCGCGTCGACTTCGAGTTGTTCGGAAGCGAAGAGTTTCGAGTGCCGTACGACATCCAGGACCACGTGTCCCGAAGGATCTTCGTAGGCGTTCATCGGGTGGAAGACGAAACAGGTATCGACCTCGTGCCAGGTGATGTCTGCAGCCCCGCCATCCCGGGGCAGCAAGCCGACTCGAGCGCCGTAATCTTCGTGCCACTGGTAGGGAACGCCCGCGCCGCCTTCGATCATTTCCGGTGTGAACAGAACCGGCAGGTCGAACACGATGAAGAAGTTCTCGGTAATGGCGCAGTCGTGGATCATCGGTCGACCCGCTACGGGGATATCGACGGTCTTGCGGACCTGGCCGTCGCTGCCGACGACGATGTACTGAAGGAAGTCCCAGCCGAAGAAGTAGCCGGTTACGTGGAGTTCCCCGGTTTCGGGGTCGCGCTTGGGGTGGGCGCTGAAGGGGCCGGGCAGCGTGCCCTGGAAATCCGAGCGCGCAATGGTTTCGAGTTCGTAGGTGAGTTCGACGGGGTTGCCGCCGGCCTCGACGATGGCCAGGGTCTTTCCGCCGTGGGCGATGACGTTGGTATTGGCGACGCCTCGACTGATTTCGGAAAAGCGCGGCCCAGGAGTCGGGGGAAGTCCCTTGACTTCGCAGACTTCGTCGTCCTTCACGAGCCGGCTGCGGTACCACTCGGCTTTTCCGTCACGGAGTTTCACGCCGTGAACGAGTCCATTGCCCGAAAACCAGTGGTAGCGCTCTCCGGGAGGCACGACGGGGTTGGGTCCGATGCGCAGGAGGCGCCCTTCGAGTTCTACCGGGATCTGTCCCTTGACGGGGAGGTCATAGGCGGTGGTCTCGTCCTGTACGGGTCCGAAATTGCCTTTCAGGTAGGGGTTGCTCGTCATGAGGATCTCCAGTCGTTTTGGGGCGACGCGAGCATAGCGTTGGGTGCTGATTCCGCTGCCGACGAGGGTCGTGTTACCGTCGCGAACCGGGGAGGCGAACATGACTGAAGCGATCGACATCGAAACCATTGGCGAGGCGCTGCCGTTGCTCGAAGGCATGCGGACCGCCCGGGCGATTCGACGATTGCGACCCGATCCCGTTCCGAGAGAGTTGGTTCGCAAGGTCTGCGAAGCGGGGACGTTTGCGCCGAGCGGTGGGAATCGCCAGCCGTGGGCGTTCATCGCCGTGATGGAAGCCGACCGACGGGCCTGGGTGGCGGAACGCTATCGCAAGGCGTTTCACACGTACATCGCCCCCGCGCTGGAAGCTTCGAAGGCGTCGGATTTTCCCGATGCCACCCGGCGCAACATCCGCGCGGCTCTTTATCTCGCGGACCACCTGCACGAGGCCCCCGTTCACCTGTTCGTGGCCGGGTGGACCCGCCGGGGCGAGGAGCAGAGCCAGGCGCTCTATCCCGCGGTGCAGAACATTCTGCTCGCGTGTCGCGCCGTGGGCCTTGGCGCTTCGCTCACCACCGTCCATCGCGCCTTTGGCCGCGAGATCGACGAGTGGTTAGGGCTTTCCGAAAAACAACCGACGTGCGCCTTGATCCCGATCGGATGGCCAAGGGGAAAGTTCGGTCGTCCGCCTCGCCGTTCTGTCGACGAGTGCCTCCACTTTGAGCGCTTCGAGGGGCCGGGAGACTAGGTGATCGCCAGGCTGGCGAGCGCGTCGGCGTACTCGTTCCAGCGGGAGCCGTCGTGGGCCTTGATCCAGGTCAGTTCGACCCCGGGGTGGCCCCCGGCCAGGGTGTAGAGTTCTTGAACGAGTTCGAGATTCTTGATCGGCCCCGATTTCCTCTTCCAGCCCCTCTTCTCCCAGCCTGCAGCCCATTCGTTGATGGTGTTCACGCAGAGCTGGCTGTCGGAGTAGATCGTGAGGCGCGCGTCTTCGGGAAGGGCCTGGTAGGCCTGGATCAGGGCCATCAGTTCCATGCGATTGTTGGTGGTGTCGGGGTCGGCGCCGTGGCCCTGCTCGCGAATATTTCCGTCTTCGACCCAGACGAAACCCCATCCTCCCCGACCGGGATTCGGGTCGCACGATCCGTCGGTGAATACCCCCGTCGCGGGTCCCTGGGTATAGCGCTCGAGGACCTCTTCCGGCGTGAGAATCGCCTCGCGGCGTCCAGGCATCTTCAGACTCCTACTCGGAAGTGCACGACGTCCCCGTCCTGGACGGCGTATTCCTTGCCCTCGAGTCGCATCACCCCCTTCGCCTTGGCTCCCGATTCGCCGCCGGCCGCGATGTACTCGTCGTAGGCGATCACTTCGGCGCGGATGAAGTGGCTTTCGAAGTCGGAGTGGATCTCTCCCGCGGCTTTCGGCGCGAGTTCGCCTTCGCGAATGGTCCATGCCCGGACTTCGATTTCACCGGCGGTAAAAAACGTTTGCAACCCGAGAAGCGAATACGCGGCGCGGATCAACCGGTGAAGGCCGGGTTCCTCCACGCCCAGGTCCCGGAGAAAGTGGAGCTTGTCTTCGTCGTCGAGCTCAGAGAGTTCGGCTTCGGACTGGCCGCAGATCCTCACGACCCGGGATCCGCGTTCCGTCGCATACCGTTCGAGCGCTTCGCTGTAGTCGTTTCCGCTTTCGAGGGATGTCTCGTCGACGTTGGCCACGAAGAGAATGGGTTTGGCGGTCAGGAGGCAGCATTCCTTGAAGGCGGCTTGCAGGGAAGACGGCACCTCGAAGGTCCGTGCGGGTCGGTCGCTCGAGAGATGGTCGACGAGTGCCTGGAAAAATTCGACTTCGGCGCGTGCCGTCTTGTCTCCTGATTTCGCGGTTTTCGTGACCCGGTCGAGCCGTTTCTGAACGGTGTCGATGTCGGCCATCCCCAGCTCGAATTCGATGGTCTCGATATCCCGGAGGGGGTCGGGAGATCCGTCCACGTGCACGACGTTGTCGTCATCGAAGCACCGAACGACGTGGATCACCGCGTGGGTTTCGCGAATGTGGGAGAGAAACTTGTTGCCCAGGCCTTCGCCCGCGGCGGCGCCGCGTACCAATCCGGCGATGTCGACGAACTCCACGGTCGCGGGAACGATGCGCTTGCCGTGAACGATGTCATCGAGCGCTTTCAATCGCGCGTCC